>JAGDCE010000004.1 GCA_017958705.1 Clostridia bacterium | reverse complement strand
GGAGAAATGAGCGGCGATTTTGTGCATCAGCTCACCCTGAGCGGAGAGCAGCTTCTCGTGCTCGTTTTCGGGATCGAGCCCTTCGGACGGCATCGTGAGCAGGAAGAATTTCGCGTCGGGCGCTATTTTCTTGTATCTCTGAATCACCTCACAGTATCTGCCGGCGAAGTTATCCGTGTTTTTCGTATAATCCTCGTCGCAGACGTCGGACAGATCGCCTACCGGCTGACGCAGACCGAACAGGTCGTTGGCGCCGAGCGCGATTATGTACGCCTGCGCCGCTTTCGCGGTGTCCCACATGCTCTGCTGAGCCGCGAAGACCTCGCAGTATTCCTTGGCAGTCATGCCGCCGCGGCTGAAGTTGTAGACCTTGCAGCCCGCCGCGCGCGCGATGTACTGACCCCAGGAATAGTCGAACATATCCATGAACAGCGTTCTGTCTGGGAGCTTGCATTCGAACTCGCCGGACGAAAGGCTGTCGCCTACGACCGCTATCGTGCGGAAAATGCCCACGAATCCGCCGTCGGTGACCATGCGGTCGAGCGGCTTTTCATTTTCGTCGCAAAGGTATTTCCTGATATCCATAATGACTCCTTATTTCATACTCTCGTATTTTTCAAGCGTTTTTGAAAGCATTTTCGCACCGGATTTGAGGCCGCTCTTCAGAACCGACGAGACCTTGGCGTTCTTCGATCCGGCGAGCGTGTTGAACACGGACGAAATGGAACCGAGATCGACGAACAGACCGAAGTCGTAAACGCGGCTGTTGCGGATGAGGTCGAGCATCTCATAATCCCTGTAATCGCGCGTCTGCTTGCCGCTAAGCACGTCAATATAATATGCCGGGCGGATGAGGTTGTAGGATTCGCAGCACAGCGCCTCGAATATGATGCCGGAGCGCTGCAGCTGATCCGTCTTGTAGCTGTACGCCGGAACGGAGAAGACCATTATGCACGGGTCGTTTGTGGTATAATATCTTGTCTGTTCCTTATCGTATTTCGGATACGGTACGACGCCGAAGTTGTCCTCCATTTCGCGGAAACGTCCGAGATAACCGGTGATCTCCGCGAGAAACAGCGCGCGGCCCTGCTCGAAAGCCTCGACTATCTCAGAGTTCATCAGCGTCTTGTTGTCCTTGTACAGAATATCGTTTATCAGATCGGCGGCGAGCGTCAGACGTTCGCTGTTGTCGCCGAGCGAAAGCACGGGCGTGTCGGTGTTCTCGTCCTTCGTGCAGATCGTAAGCCCTGCGGCGTAGAACAGGTTTCTCGCAGAACCGGTGTGCGCGGCGAAGCCGTACGTGTCTTTTGCGTCCCACTTGCCGTCGCCGTTTTCCACGGAAACGTCCTTGAGCATCGAATTGAATTTATCGAGCGTCCATTCGTTTTTCGCAACGAGGTCGTACGGGCTTTCAAGGTCGAAGCGCTCGATCATGTTCTTGTTGTACATCATGATCCACGTGACGAACATATCCATGGTGGTGAGGTCCGTGACGGCGGAGAACAGCTTGCCGGCGTACGACATGTCGTGGATATAGTTCTGATCATAATACGGCTTTGAAAGATTTACGTATTCGACGTCGTAAAGATTGACCAGAAGCTTGTTCAGCGCGGCGCTCGAGGTGTTTCTTGTATCCATGTTGATCAGATCGAAGCTGAAGTCGTTAGACAGTATGCCGCCCTGAACGGTCGTGTATACCGTTTCGGAAAGCGTCGTTTCGATCGTGACGCCGAAACGCTCTTCTACGTTCATGTATCTTTTGAGCTTCGCGTCGTTGAGTCCGTCCTCGGTGAAGCTGTCGGGACGGATTATGTCCGAAGCCGTCCATCCGGCGCCTCCCTGACCGAGTATGCGGTAGGTGTAGCCGTTGAATTTTATTTCGGGCAGATCGTCCTTCATCACGGTGTCGTCCGCTTCGGTCACCGTCGCCGTACTCGTCGTGTCGGCGTTGTCATCCGGTCCGCCGCCGGGGCCGCAGGCGCACAGCGCGGCGGTAATAATCATGCAGGCGATCAGTGCCGCAGATATGAATCTGACTCTCATATTCTCCTCCTGAATATATCTTTGATATGATTATACAATAAGATATTGTTTTTGTCAATATCGGCGCCCAAAAAAGCCGTAAAAACAAAGGACCGCGGGCGCCGCCCGCGGTCCTTGCCGATGATGTGCGGAGGATCAATAACCTCTTTCGTCTTTCGGTCTGATCGGGCTGTTCTTTACGATCGGGAAGTTGCCGTCTTCGTTCGGAGTGCAGTCCGCGTTCTTGCCGTCTTCGTTGGCGTAATGGATGTCGTTCTTTATATCGTAGGAGTCGATATCCTCATACGTGTTGCCGGTCTCGTTGACGTCGTAATCGGTATGATATTCGCCCCAGAAGTTATTTACGCAGTAGAAGGGGTCTGCGAAGTATCTGGAGTATACCGGATCCTTGTAGCCCTCGGAATAAGAGGCGGAGTAGTTGAGCTCTACGTTCTTAACGGTGTTGTGCTCGATCGTGTATTTCAGCTCGTTGCTGCAGCCTATAAGACCGGAGATGTTGTGGAAGCCGAACAGCTTGGTGTTCTGCACGGTGCAGTTGTGGATGTCGACTTCGCCGCCTTCGATGTTGGCGCCCACGAGGCCGCCGACACGGAAACTGATGCCGGTCGTATCGCCTTCAACGCCTATACCGCCGTTGAGGACGAGGTTGGACACGACGACGTTGTCAAGCTCGAGATAGCCGTTGGCGCTCTCGACCGAACCCACGACGCCGCCGCAGTGCTTCTGGTTGGAAGCCATCTTGGAGTTGGTGAAGTTGACGTTCTTGATCGTTAAGCCGACGTTGACTATTCCGAAGAAGCCTGTGCCGTATACGGCGCCGTTGCTGCCGTTGACTATAAGGTCTTCGGGTTCGATTGTCATGCCGTTGATCGTGTGGCCCTGACCGTCAAAGATCGCGTCCATAAGCGTGGAGGCCGCGAGCATGGGCGTCCAGTTCTTACCGCCTTCAAGCGTCGGATCAAGGTCGATGTCGGCCATCAGCTTGATTGTGAAGTCGGAGAAATCGTAGCCGTCGTCTTCGTTGATCATATGATCCGCGAACGCGAACAGCTCTTCACGGGTGCTGATCTCAACGGTGCTGCCCTTTACTACGAGGTCGGTTATATCGGGATTCTGCTCGACCTCTTCGGTGGTGACCTCTTCGGTCACGGTCTGTTCTTCTGTCTGCTCGTCCGTGTCGGTCGCGGCG
>JAGDCE010000045.1 GCA_017958705.1 Clostridia bacterium | reverse complement strand
TGCTTTGCGAGCATACTTCTTATCTCGCCCATCGAATGCTCCGGTATCTTCCAGTCGGTAAACGGCTCGAATTCCTCGCCGCTTATCCGGCAATCGTAGACAGATCCTCCGATATTATGTGTGCAAGAGCATATATACTGCGTCGGTACGCCGCCGAGACAGAACCTGAACACAACGTCGGTGTTGTTGTCGGCTGTGTATATTTCTTCAAGCAGCATTTCGCGCGGTATTTTGCCGAAGTCCGGGTATTTTTCAATTATTTCGTTATACGCCCGGTCGACCGCTTCCCGCTGCTGCGCCGAAAACTCCGTCTTTTCCGGTTTCGCGTACGGTGCAAGTAGTTCTGCGGCGCTTGCGCTCGGGGTGAACGAGTATTCATATCTATCGGTCGTGAATATCGGTTCGGACGACGCCGAAAATTCACTAAGCGTTACGGTGTCGCCGTTTATCTCGACGCCGACGGCGGCGTATATATGCCCGGACACGGCGGAGGGTTCCACCGGATCAGTCAGCGTCACGGACTGTACGTAAAGCCCGTTTTCGTCGTAGTGGAATCCGACTCTCTCCAGAATATCGTCGGGATCATGGCCGGCAAAGCGGGCGATCTGCATCCCGGTTTTTTCCGCGTACGCCCCGGCGTTCTTTCTGAGCATTTCAAGAATGGCGTCGTTTACGGTCTGAGACAGCTGAAGATCGACGAACTGTCTGAATTCTTCCCCGCTTATCTTCCAGCCGTTCAGATAGTCGTTGTATTCCTGTATCCCGTAATCGAAATTATTGTAGTTACAGCAGTAATCCGTTCCGATCTCTCCGATGCAGAAACCGAACCACGCGTATTCGCCGGCTCCTCCGGTCGCCAGGCTCTCCCAGAGCTTTTCCCGCGGTATATCGGCGAATTCAGGGTATTCTTTTATCATTTCGTCATATAACCGGTCGACGACGGACTGCTCGGCCGGCGTGAATTCGTACTTTGTCAGCTTCGCGTACGGAGCCTCGTTTTTATACACGTGCTTGGTCACCTGTATTTCGTTCGTTTCGACCGTATTGTCGGCCTCGGTCGACGTCGTGCCGGGACCTTCGGGATCCGTCCGTGATACGAGCAGCTTCAGCCCGACGGACAGACCGCCGAACAGCACGATACACGCGGCGATCCCGCCGATAATCTTAAGGACGGGACGCTCGGTCTTTGCCCTGACCTCCGGCTGTCTTTCGTCATACCTGACAAAATCTTCTATGTCGGACAGATCAATGTCCGATACGGCGTCAAAGAGTTTTTCTGCCGTTATACTGTTTTTCATACGTTATAACCCTCCGAATCAAGTTTTTGCTTCAGCCCGGATCTGATCTGAGCCAGTTCCTTGGCTACGGTCGATCTGCTGACCTGAAGCTTCTTCGCTATCTCGCCGACGTCTCTGTTCACGTAATATCTGCTTATGAAGATATACTTTCTGCGCTCTGGCAGCGAAGAGACGAACGATTTTATGATCTGCGAAAGGATCCTGCCGTCGAGCGCTTCGTACGCGCCGTCCGGGATGACTTCCTCGAGCTCGTCAAGCGGAGAATACAGTTTTTTCGGTATCCGCTTGTCTCTGCCTTCTTTTCTGAAAACGTCGGCGGCGGCGCGTCTCACGAGCGCGGTCAGATACGCTTTCAGCGAATCCGGCCTGTTCGGCGGTATGGAATTCCAGGCGTGCAGATATACGTCGTTGACGCATTCCTCCGCGTCCCGCCTGTCGTCCGTCATATCGCGGGCGATCTTCTGCAGATACGCTCCGTATTTCCTCTGTGTTTCAGCTATGGCTTTTTCGTCACGATCGAAAAACAACCGGTTTATTTCTTCGTCGCTCAATAAATCCATAAGCCCGCTCCTTTCGTCTGTTATGGGTCCGGCTTTGAAAATGATCATCGTATTATCCATGATTTCTCCTTTGAGGCGCCTTCATAAATACAAGTCGCTTTTCCGGGAGAAATGTGTAAAACGTATGCAAAAATTTCCGGTGAGATTCCGATCAAACGGAAAAGACTCTCACTGTCGGTGAGAGTTTTCCGTTTTTTATATTAGGCGTGCGCCGGAGGAGGCTTTAATCATTTTCGCCGATATCCGCCACGCGCTCGTATGCGGCGATTATTCCGAGACGGCCGGTCTCGTAAGTCAGTCCGCCCTGAAAATAGACGGTGTACGGCGGTCTTATCGGCGCGTCCGCCGAAAGCTCGATCGAGGCGCCCGAGGTGAACGTGCCCGCCGCCATGACGACTTTGTCGCCGTATCCCGGCATGTCCCACGGTTCGGGCGTAACGTATGAATCGACGGGCGAGCCCGACTGGATCCCGCGGCAGAACGCGCAGATCTTTTCGGCGGATCCCAGGTCCACCGCCTGGATTATATCGTATCTCGGCTCGTCCCACGAAGGAACCGTCTTGTATCCCGCCTCGCCGAACATATAAGCGGCGAGCGCCGCGCATTTCAGCGCAGCGGCGACGACCGTAGGGGCAAAGAACAGCCCCTGATACATAGCCCTGTTCTCATCAAGCGACGCGCCGACCTCGGCGCCGATCCCGGGACACGTGAAACGGTACGAGCAAAGCTGTACCGCTTTTTTCGTCCCCGCGAGATAACCGCCGGTGCGGCAGAGACCGCCGCCCGGATTCTTTATGAGCGACCCGATCTGCAGATCCGCGCCGGCGCCGACGGGCTCCGTTTCCTCGGTGAATTCGCCGTAGCAGTTGTCCACGACGACGTAAGCGCCGGAGTGCGAGTGAACGAGCTCGCAGAGCCGCCCGATCTCGGCTACGGACAGAGTCCTTCTGTCCGCGTCGTAGCCCTTGGATCTCTGTACGAACACGACCTTGACGGCGCCCCGACCGAGCCTCGCCGAAACGGCGTCGAGGTCGATCTTTCCGTCTTTCATGTCGATCTGCTCGTATTCCACGCCGTATTCGGCGAGAGAGCCGTTGCCGGGCTCACCGGACAGGCCGATCACCTCGTCGAGCGTGTCGTAAGGCTTACCCGTGACGGAGAGCAGCACGTCGCCGGGGCGGAGAAGACCGAAAAGTCCGATCGCTATCGCGTGCGTTCCGCACGTTATCTGCTGGCGCACGAGCGCCGCCTCGCAGCCGAACACGCGGGCGTAGATCTGCTCGAGCGTGTCGCGTCCGCGGTCGTCGTAACCGTAGCCGGTCGTGCCGTGCAGATGCGCGTCCGATACGCGGAATTCGGAAAACGCCGCCATTATCTTTTCGGCGCAGACGCGTGCCGTCCTGTCAAATCCGGCGAATACGCCGGTCAGCGCCGCCTCCGCGCGCTCGGCGCGGAGGACGGCGCTTTTCCTGTCAGTACTCATATCCGCCCGGCTTCACAGACCGCGGCGACGAGTTTGACGCAGGCTTCGACGTCGCCCATGTCTATCATCTCGTTCGGCGAATGGCAGAAACGTATCGGTATGGAGATACCGCCGGCGCGGGAGCCGCCCGCGACGGTCTGCATAGACGACGCGTCGGTACCGCCGTACGTGAGGACTTCCGTCTGATGCGCTATTTTCTTATCTTCGGCGAGCTTCGTGATGAAGCGGACGAGCGCCTGATCGCACATTACGGAGCTGTCCTTGACCTTTATCGCCGCGCCGCCGCCGAGCTTGACGCAGAGATTTGTGCCGGGATTTACGACGTCGCCGGACGGCGTGACGTCAACGGCTATGCCGATATCGGGGCGCACCGTGAAAGACGCGGCGAAGGAGCCGCGGCATCCGACCTCCTCCTGTACGGAGAAGACGAAATAAATATCGTTTTCCGGCTTTTTGAGAAGTTTCGCCGCTTCTACCAGAATGTAGCAGCCGATCCTGTCGTCGAATGGTCTTCCGGCGTATCTTTTGCCGCCGAGTTTTACGAGCGTCGACTCGATCGCGCCGGTCTCGCCGATCTTAACCTTGCGTTCCGCCTCGCGTCTCGAT
The DNA here is from genome assembly GCA_017958705.1 of Clostridia bacterium. Lineage (GTDB taxonomy): Bacteria > Bacillota > Clostridia > Oscillospirales > CAG-272 > UBA1248. The sequence continues at coordinate 3,122 of JAGDCE010000045.1, read as the reverse complement.
TTGACGCCGAGATCGACGTAGAATTTTTCCTGACGCAGATCCTTCGCCTCGGTCTTTCCCTCGGGGACGAGGACGCCGACGGCGCCGTTTTCAAATCTGACGAGGTGGCTCGACGCGGCGAGATAGTCTATATATCCGACGCTCGAGACCCTGACGAGCCCGTCGTCCTGAATGAACGTGACGACGAAACCGATCTCGTCCATGTGCGCGCAGAACATCACCTTCTGCGGATCCTTCGCTTTGCCGCGCTTGACGGCGATGACGTTGCCGAGCGGGTCCTTGCAGACCTCGTCGACGTACGGTCTGATCATTTCCGAGAGCTTGTCGCCGATCGCGTCTTCCCTCGAGGACGCGCCGAGCGTTGTCATTATAGTTTTGAGATCGTTTATCATAATCATTCTCCTTTATTTTACCGGTGTTTCGCTCACGGGACACAGAGCGATCTGACGTGCGAGGCGGTACATGCTGTCGTAATCGGCTTCGTTGAAAACGCACGAAGCGGAGTGTATGTATCTCGTCGGGCAGGATACGGCGACGGTCTTGACACCACCGGACGATTTGTGGATGTGACCGGCGTCGTTGCCGCCGGAGACGTATCTTTTGAGCTGGCATGGGATGTCGTTGTCACGGCCGAGCTTCATCGCGAAATCAATCATCTCGCTGCGGTACGCCGTGCCGTGATCCATGAACGAAACTGTCGGACCCTTGCCGGTGTCGGCGACGCGCTTGTGCGCCGGAGTCCCGGCAATGTCGCCGACCGCGGTAGCTTCGAGCACGAGCGCCATGTCCGGCTTTATCCTGTTCGCCGTCACAACGGCGCCGGAGCGCCCGACTTCCTCACGCACGGTGAAGCAGAAATACAGATCGAAATCGGGGGTGATTTTGTTCTCGTGTATGTAGTCGATTATATCGCAGAGTACGGCGCATCCGAGCCTGTCGTCAACCGCCTTGCCCTTGATCATGCCGTCGCCGAATCTGATGAAATCAGAATCGAATACGGCGTAATCACCGACCGAAACGTACTTTTCCGCGTCTTCTTTCGACTTCGCGCCGATGTCGATATACATTTTGTTAATGGGCGTCGCTTTGCCGCGCTCCTCCCATGACTGCTGGTGTATCGCCTTTGACGCGATGAGTCCGCTTATCTTTTCTTTTCCGTAGTCGCCGACGAACAGCTTCCTGCCGCACAGCACCTTGACGTCAAAGCCGCCGACAGGCTGGAAATAGATATATCCGTGCTCGTCTATCGCCGAGATCATCAGTCCGACCTCGTCCATATGCGCGGAGAGCATCAGTTTTTTGCCGGTTTTACCCTTTATGCGGAAGATATGGTCGCCGATGAAATCGACGGTGTGCTCGTCGTATTTTCCCTGCAGTTCTTCGCAGATCAGGTCAGCGACCTCGTATTCGCAGCTTGTCGGGCCGAACGCCTGACAGAGCTTTTCAAGCAGTTCCAGACCTTTAGCCATTGTGTTCACCTCCAAGCTCTTTTATGAAGCCGGTGACGAGTGCGGCGGTGTCCGCCACGTCGTCAAGCGACACGACCTCGCTGTACGTGTGCATGTTCTTGAGCGGTATCGATACGAGCAGCGTCGGCACTCCGAGACCGACGAGCGGGATATCGTTCGCGTTCGTCCCCGTGCTCGTCGCTTCGACGCAGACGGTGTGCCTGTAACCGTTTTTCTTTGCGAATTCGATGAAGCGCTTCGTGAAGCGGACGTCGGTGATCGCGGAAAGCGAAATCTCCGGACCGTCGCCGACGGTCGTCTTGCGCTTCGCGTCCTTGTCGCATTCCGGCACCCACGCGCAGCAGACGTCGGATACTATCGCGTAATCGGGCTGCAGCTCGTATACCGCCGCGACGACCGCGCGGGAGATCTCCTCTTTGGTGGAGAGGAGAAGTATCAGCTCGCCCTCGTAGCCGTCGTTTATGAGCTGTTCTATCGCCGCAATGCCCGCTACGGCGCAGATCTTGTCGTCAAAACCCTTGCCGCAGATGCAGTTGTTTTTCAGCTTCGTCAGCTTGAAGCGGTAGCTCACCGGCGTGCCGACCGGTATCAGCTCCTCGGCTTTTTCTTTTGAAAGTCCGGTGTCGATCATAAGATCGTCGACCTTCGGCAAGCTCATCGCGTCGCCGCTCTGAAGATGAGGCGGCGTCGAGACGATAACGCCGTAAAGCGTTTCTTTTCCGTAGATCGTTACGTCGGCAGCCGGCAGGATGCGTGTGTCAAGTCCTCCGATGCTTGTGATGCGGAGAAAACCGCCGTCGAGTATCTGCGTCACCATCATGCCGACCTCGTCCATGTGCGCGTCGAACATGATGCGCGGATAGCCGGGCTTTTTCGCATGACGTACGAATACGTAGCTTCCGGCAGGTTCGCGGCGCATCTCGTCAAAGTATTTGTCACGTATGTACCGCAGCGCCTCTTCCTGTCCGTGCTCGAAGCCGGATACGGAACAGCCGCAGGTCAGACGTGACGCCAGATCAAACAATTCTGCCATTTTTAATATCCTTTCATAAAAATTACAAATTGAAAACGGAAAGTGGAAAGTGAAGAATTGAGGTGTCGGCAAAGCCGACGAATTGTGCGCCGTTCCGGCGCATTTGGGGCTCCCGCACCCCCCTGACCGCCCCAAACCCCACCATCCCCCCAATGTGAATTGGGGCATTTTGAGCTTAGGGCGGGGGCTTGCTCCCGCCGCTCCTCCCGGTGCATCGGGTCGTCGAGGGCGCCGACCCCTACGGCTTCGTGAAGGAATTTGGGGTATTGAAGTGATGGGGTTTCGGGATGATCAGAAGCCGTTTACTATCGCTTTGAACGTTTTCCCGCGCTCCTCGAAATTCTTGAAATGATCGAAGCTCGCGGCGGCGGGGGAGAGAATCAGCACGTCGCCGGGGCGCGCCGCTTCCTTTGCCGCGTATACCGCTTTTTCAAAGTCCGGCTCCTTTATGATATTGAAACCGTCCGGTATACCGTGATCGCACAGCGCCTTATATATCTTCTCCGCGTTCTGACCGGTCAGCACGGCGGTGTGAGCGTGCTCGAAAAGCGGCTCGCAGAGCGGCTCGTAATCGAGATTTTTATCGTAACCGCCAAGTATCACGACGACCGGCGCGGTGA
>JAGDCE010000001.1 GCA_017958705.1 Clostridia bacterium | reverse complement strand
GCCGTGATCGCAAGACCAGCCGCAGTTTTCGAGCGGATAAAAATCACAGGAAAAATACGGGCGAAGAAGTCTGTATTCTTCGCACACGCGCGCCATCCATTCAAACTGTTCTTTCGTCGGTTCGGGGCGGTCGGTCCACCACCAGCTGCCGACGAGGGCGGGAGAGTACGCGCTTCTTTGCGCGTAGGTGTCGCCCGGTCTTTTGCAAGCGCCGCCGGCGCAAGGTATGAAGCGGTTGAAGCCGAACGTCTGCGTCTGTATCGCGTCCGCGTCGCAGTCGGGCTCGCAGAACGCGTCGGTACGCCATACGGGAACGGAACGCTGCAGCGTTTCGATATCTATCCTTCGTCCGCCTGACGCGCAGTTGTCAATGATCAGATCGGGATATTTTGCGCGCAGGTCGTCCCAAAGTCTGTAAAGATTCATTATATACTTTATCTCGTTCATGCCGCCGCGGTTTATCTCATCGGTTATACGCTACGACTGCAAAGGCTCCATATTGAAATCCTGACGGAAGCATTTTATATGCAGTCTGTCGATAAAACCGCAGATCATATCAAACAGATATTCGCGTACCTCGTCGAGATCGAGCCGCAGAAGGATATAGAATCCGTCGAGCGGGTACAGCCATTCGGGATGGGCGGCGGCGATATCCGTGCCGGGATAAACGCGCTCAGGTTCCATCCACAGAAGGAACTTCATCCCTTCGCCGTTCGCGGCGGCAACGACGTCGGCAAGTCCGTCCGGATGTTCGTCTTCCCGCACCTGCCAGTTGCCGACCTGCTTGTACCAGTCGCCCGCGCCCGGTGCGCCGCCTTTGCCGTACCAGCCCGCGTCGATCCAGTAATAATCGGCTTTTACGCCGTGTTCTTTGAATTTTGCAAGATGATATAAATGTTTTTCCGTCGGCATGCCCATACCCTCGATCGCAAACGGAAAACGGTCGGGCGTATAAGGGCAAAGCTCATCTCTGACAAGGCGGCGGAAAGCGTTGCTCCCGTCCGTCTGCGTGCCGTAATATTCCAGTAAAACGACCGACGACGTGCGTATGCGCTCGCCCGGACGGAGCTTGAACGCGGTGTACTGCAGTCCCGTCTTTATCTGAATGATATCGCCGTCGAGGTGCGAAAAAGAAGCCTGCCACTGCCCCGACCATCCTACGGCGGCGATAAGCCCGTGACCTTGCGTATAAATATCGAAAAACGACATCTGATAACTTGACGATCTCCCGCCGCGCGGATGATAACTGAGCGAGCCGCCGCGTGTCAGCACGCTCTCCGTCACCTCGAATTCGCGCGCGATCCGATCCGCGTGCCGGTACGTTTCGTAACCCAGATTACCCGCGGTACCGAATACCGAAACCCGTGATTTTCCGCCGTTTTCGCCGAAGCACCACGCGGAGTCGCAGTCGCATATATCGCTTATCAGACCGCTTTCGGTCCCGCTTTTGTTTTCGAACCAGAGCGTCCAGCCGACGGCGTTATATTTCGGGTATTCACGCTTGCGAAGCTCTATGCAAAGCCCGTCGGACAGCTCGTATAAAAATCCGTAATCCGCCGGCGTCACCTTTGCGTCGGATACGTCAAAAGGCTTGCCGCCGTAAGCAAACGAAAAACGCGGGATAATATTCATCGGGACACTCCTTCCGTTTTCGGGTATATCTTATACAGATGTACGATATTCAGGTCCTCGTCCATATCAAGTCCGTGAGAACCGAGATCGCCGTCTATCTCGTGGCATCCGTGATCCATCGCAAAACCGACAAGCGTGTTATGATCTGTCCAGCGCTCCGCTATAAGATGACTGAAGACCGCGAACGCTTCGGCGTTTGTGCGAAGCTCCGCCAAAGCCGGCATTCCCTCGGGACCGTTTCTGTGCATTACGGAATCGTAATTTTTATTATATACCGCTATAAAATCGTATTCGTCCGATATGATAAGCTCCGCGGCTTTCGCGTTTGACTCGGCGACGGTAGGATAGATATAATAATTCATCGCGCGCCCGTTGAATATCATGCTCATGCTGCAGTCATTTTGTGAAACGATCGCCGCTTTTTTCCCCGCACGTATCAGCGCGTCGAACAGCGTATCCGTTTTAAGGACGGGCTTTTCGTATTTTCTTATCCCGTGAACCTCAGGCTGAGCTCCCGTATACATCGTGGCAAAGCAGACGGGCGTCACGGACGGCATGACCGTGCAAAGCGGTATTTCCACATCGCAGTTTTCCTTTGCCTCGCTTGTCAGGGCTGCGTATTTTTCATATATCCACTGTCCTATCGCGTCGGGATTATACATGAAAATGCGATCGGCCTTTTGTTTTCCGAGCTTTTGAACGATATATTCAACAAGCCGCGGATTTGCGGGCGCGGCGTGTTCGGGCGGCTCTATTCCGAACGCAAAAGCGAGAGCGGCGCATATCGTATCCATGGAATATTCGTTTTTCATTTTTTCCCTTTCCTGCTGCAAAGTGTTTCCGGATTACCGTATAAGCGAGAGATCGGCGTAGATCGGGGAATGGTCTGACACGACGTGACAGCCGTTGCTGCGAATCGTGTCATGCCGTACCACGTCGGCCGAACCGCCGCATAAAACGATATGATCTGTAAAATCACTGTCAAGACCGCGCTGTTTATCCCCGCTCATGAGTTTTGCGCCGGTACGGCATCCGCCCGCCCGTCCTTTCGTTTATTTTATGAATGCTGCCGATCTGACGTAGAAGACGTCACCCGCGTCCGCCGCGGCGAAATAATCGTAACGGAGCGCCTTCAGCGCGCCTTCATGCGTTTTGAATGAGCTCATTGGTATCTCTATCGTGTGATATCCGCCGTCTGCTATGTATTCCGCCCTGACGGCGTTTTCTTCCGTGGGTGCGGTGACGTTTCCGGCGCAGAGGTACATTTCAAGCGTGTACGCGCTTCTTTTGTTCGTCTCCGGTATCATGTATTCGATCTCGATGCGGGAGAATACGGACGCGTCCTCAAAGGCGCCCGGGATAAGCGTAAAATTCACGTCGTTTCCGGTCACCGTCAGCTTCAGAGCGTTTTCCGCCGGGTCATACGAAGCGTCGGTCGCGTTCACGCCCGGCAGCGACGAGACTGCGTCTTCGCTGTCGAAGGTGATCTTTCCGTTTGAAAAACCGGCGACCTTTTTCATCTTCAGAGATCTTATGTAAATGCAGTCGCTTTCGGCGCAGTCGAAGAAATAATCGAGACGGAGAAGATTTACCGTACCCTGCCAGCATTTGTTGGACGAGGCGGGGAAGACGGCTTTGTGATAGACGCCGTCGGCGATGAGATCCGCCGTGACGGAATTGCCGGCTACCGCGCCGCCGTATTCGCCGCACGCGAGGAAAAGCTCCGCGGTGTACCGCTCTTTGCCGTTCGACTCCGGAATCATATATTCGATCACGACGGAATCGTAATCTTCCGCCTTCACGTCTTTATCCGAGTTGTCGGCAAAGCTGAGCGTCACGTATACGTCGTTTTTATTGTTTACGGTGAGCTTTGCCGCCCTCTCGCTTTCGCTGTACGATATATCCGTGCCGTTCGGGTCGGTGAAAAGCTTCTCCGCGCCCGCGACAGAGAAGTCAACGTCCGTCATGTCGAAAAGTCCGTCGGTGCCGTCCGTCGGTTTTCTGTTTTTTGAAAGAGAAGCATTATCGGAAAACGATCTGTTTTCACTGAATCTTTCCCTTATTTCGCCGATATCGCCGGCGGTTATCAGATATCCGTATTCTATGGGCTCGAAGCTCACCAGTTTTATATCGGAAAGCGGCGCCAGATAGTTCGTGGAATCGGAGAGCGCGCTCATAGATCCGTCGTATTTATATCTTCCGGCGTGGAAAACGTCGACGTTCGGGGTGTAGACGCCGATGCCGTAGCCGTCGCGGTCGACCCACGCCGCCCACGTCTCCGTGTTGCCGCGCGGTATCAGAAAGATGTTTTCGCCGCCGGAGGCGTCCACCCAGCTCGTAAGGTCGGACTTGAAGGTCAGCCTGTCATCCGTCCACGGCTTTTTGCCGTAGTAATATACGAACGTGTCGAGATAGCTTACGGTATAGAACGCCGGAAGCTCCTGCAGAAGATACGGATGCTCAAATCCCGAGAAGTCCACGAATCTGTTGTCCACGCGGATGATGTTTCCGTCAAGCGTATACGTGTTCTCCATATACGACGGCGTAAGAGAGCCGTTCAGCGCCCAGTCCTTCGCCTGAGTTTTCACGTAGACCGAATCCGCCCCGATCTCAAGATCTATAAGACGCGACGGAGTCCCCGCAACGTCGCCGCCCTGTACCGGGTTGTAGTTCCATTTTGCGCCGTTGAACACGCCGGGATCGTATACGCCTTCAATTTTCGGCGTGCCGTAGTACGACTGCTGTACGAGTCTGCCGGTGTCGTGCTGGTTTATCAGGTTCTCAAGCCCTTCGACCTTGCAGCGCTTGTCCGCTATATACGATATTCCGCCGCCCCACGCAAGTCTGACGCCGAGGCGCAGATCACCGTTTTCGATATAGAAATTGCCGTCCGCGTCGGTCGCGGGGATCTGCACGCTTTCGGTCGTTATTTTTCCGAGCCCGAAACCGTACGTCCCGGGCAAAAGCGGAGAGACCTCCGCGTAAGCTATCCCGTCGGCGGATCCGCCGGACAGGAAGCCGCTGATCAGACCGCGGAAATCCCCGTTTCCGGAAGCTTCGAGAAAGAACCGCTCGACTGCCGTTTCACCGTCTTTTTTCAGCGCGACGTCTATCACGCACGGTGCCGTGCTGCGGTAACCGATCCTTATGCGGTTGAAAGGAGCGCCGGCTTTCACGTCTGTCAACGTGAACTTTACGGTTTCGTCCGAATAATACATACCGTCCCTTTCTTCATATTTACCCGATACCTCGTATATTTTCTCCTCCGCGGTAACGGCTTCCGTATCCGTAACGGGCACGGTCTCGGTTCCGCCCCCGCATGACGGCAGCGTTATGAGCGCCGACGCGGCGAGCGCCGACGCGAGAAACTTTTTTATAGTTTTTGAAACGTTCGTTTTCATACGGCGCCTCCCGGTCAACCTGTTCTCCATTATGTATTCTACCATATATTTCCGGTATCGTCAAGAGCGTATCCGTTACGAGCGGTTAATTTTATGATAACGAAAACGGCACCGCGCGCGGTGCCGTTGCATATCGCGTTTTATTCGGCCTGCATCGGGAAAAGTCTGCCGTTTCGCTCTTCGATCGCAAGAAACACGGCGGTCTCTTTTCTGTCTTCGGTCTCCGTGTTCGGAGAGTGGAACGTTATATACATCTGACCGTCGGTGTCACGGAAGACCATGGCGTGACCGCCGTCATAAACGTTCGTCATGTATTTTGAGTAAAGGAGATTCTTTTCGTGCGTCCATTCTCCGTCAAGTCTGCCGTTCGAGCTTCTCGCAACGGCGACGGAATATCCGAAGGCGTCGAAGTTCGACCAAAGCATCAAAAGCTCTCCGTCCTTCGTCGTGTACATGAAACAGCCGTCAGTGATGTTCGCGCTTTTCCAGACCGGTTCGTCCGCTTTGAACAGTTCTATCGGCTCGGATATGAAGTGAGTCAGATCGTCCGACAGCTTTGCCGCGGCAAACGCGCCGATACCGCCCGGCATGGACGTCCACTCGTGGACGAACACCATCCAAGGCTGACCGTCCGGGTCGACGTAAAACGTCCCGTCTATCGCGTCCCAGCCGGACGGCGTTACGTGGCCGTCCGTTATCTCGACGAAGGGTCCCTCGGGTGAATCGGATCTCAGGATGATGCAGCCGCGGTGTTTTGTCTTGCTGTTGAGATAAGTCGTGAACATGTAATAGCTGCCGTTGTATTTATGTACCTCCGGCGCCCAGTGGCTGCCGCCGTCCGTGTCCGGGTGAGCGAGCTTCACCTCTATCTCGATCTTCTTGAACGGCCCGTCGAGGGAGCCGCTCGTGTTTTTAAAGCATTTCCAGGAGGTGCCGTACGCGTAATAAACGCCGTCCTCGACGAGGATGAACGGGTCGCGGAGCTTTTTGTTTATCTTGCTGTCAGTCAGGCGGAGCGGCTTTTCGATCCCCGTAACGTCAAGGTCGAGCGGAACGCGGAAGCCGCCTTCTTCCGTGTAAAAGCTTTCGAGAAGATACTCCGCGCAGGTGTAGGCGGAGCAGTAAGTCGTCGTCGCTATTAGTAGCCTGCCTTCGCCGTCGTCTTCACCCGGGAGAACGCGCACCGCGTACTCGCCCTCTTTGAGAGCATCGAGCATAGCGGCGGTCTCCGGTCTACTTTTTGAAGAAAAGACTATCTCCCTTTTCGCCGACGTCGCGGAGTCGGCTGTCTTTACGACGGCTCCCGTGTAGTTTCTTATCATCGCCGCGAGCATATCCGCCGCCGCGGTGACCGTATCGTCCGATTT
>JAGDCE010000044.1 GCA_017958705.1 Clostridia bacterium | reverse complement strand
TTTGGCGGTCCACGCGGACGCCGTCAAAGGCGACGAAGCCCGCGCTCTGATGGAGCGCACGCTCGAAGCGGACGTGCCGCGCTGCACGTTCTCGATGAACTACTACATGTTCCGCGCGCTCGAAAAGGCCGGCTGCTACGACCGCGCCGACAAGGTGCTTGACGGCTGGCGTCATATGCTCGACATGCACTGCACGACGTGGTGCGAGAATCCGGGTCAACCGAGGAGCGAATGCCACGGCTGGTCGAGCGCTCCGGCGTATGAGTTTTCCGCGATGATACTGGGCGTCAAGCCGGCGTCTCCCGGTTTTGACACGGTCACAGTCACGCCGTTCACGGAAACGCTCGACTGGGCGAAGGGCGAGGTGCCGACGCCGCACGGCAAGATCTATGTCGAATGGCACAAGAAAGACGGCAAATTCACGCTCGACGTCAAGCTTCCCGAGGGCGTGAAGCTCGCCGATAAATGAGAGTAAAAAACCACAATATAAAGATCCCGAAAGGAGCACAAATGAAAAAGATAATCGCGATCATCATGACTGCTTCGCTGATCTTTGCGGCCGCGGGCCTCACCGTCAACGCCGCGGAAAACGAATGGACCGTCTACGCCGCTGCCGTCGACTACAAGGAGACGTACGCGGAGGACGAGTCGCTCCCCAAGGCGCCGGGTCTCAGATACACTGATCTCGGCGTGCAGATGTATTCCGCGGACGACGAGATGCTCAAAAATATGAGCGCGAACGCCTGGGGAACCATCCAGACAAAAGAGAAAGTCAGCTATAAGAACGGTCTTACGATGACCGTCCTCGTCGACAGCTTCAACAACAGCGGCGCCGACAAGTGGATATCGTTCTCGATCTGGGACAGTCAGAAGATAAGCCAGGGCGCCGCCGGTCACGGCTGCGGCTGGTTCTGCCTCGTCAGACCGACGAGCTCGGGCTGCAAGCTCGAATCGTGGCTCTGCACGCCCACCGTGGCGATGCAGAACCTGATGGTCGGCCAGTGCGAAACAAACGTCTACGAGGGCGAAGCCCTGCAGTTTGAGATCAAGGCCGTCGACGGCAAATACAGCGTGTTCGTCAACGGCGTCGACATGAAGGCCGGCAGCTTCGTGCAGTTCATGGAAAACGACGAGGCGTACATAGGTCTGACCGGACATCAGGGCGTCAGGGAGCAGTTCTGCTTCACGATAACCGAGTTCAACGGCGCGGTGCCTGCCGGCACGGAAGCGATAGATCCGTACGTGCCCGAAAATCTCATCCCCGTGCCGTCGTACGAAGACACTCCCGCCACGCCGGAAGGCGAGCCCTGCTGGCTGTGGAGCGCCGAGAGGGTCAAATACAACGTGCCCGGCATCGGTATGACCTCGGTCGTAAACGACGACGGATCGCTGCGCATAACGTTTGACGAGAACATGCCGCAGATAAACGCGAGCGTCAGGACCGGTTCGTACAAGGCGGAGGAATTTCCGGTATGGGCGATCCTGTTCAAGGGTCTTGACGAGACGGACGCGAGCGGCGTGCTCTGGTACTGCGCCGGCGACGTCTACTCCGCGCAGGACGGCTCCGAGCTGAGCGTGCGCTGGGACGCCTGCGATTACGACGAAGACAACGACACAGGATGGCGCATCCTGACGGTCGATCTCGGCGCCGAGAGTACGTGGGACGGCCTGATCAACGGATTCCTGCTCGCGGTAGCGAGCGCGGGGACCCTGACGGATATGACCGCGGACATAATGTGGATCGGCTTTTTCCGCAGTGAAAAGGAAGCTTACGAATACGCCGGAATGGGCGATTATTTCGCCCGCGAAAACGGTCTTGCGCCCGCGACTCAGGCGGACACGACCGAAGCCGCGACCGACGCGGCGACCGAGCCCGACGCGACGGCGGCCGTAACCGAAGACGTTACCGCCGACGCTCCCGGAACGCAGCCGTCCGAACCCGAAAAAAAGAACGGCGGCGGAGCGGTGATCTGGATAACCGCCGGCGCCGTCGCCGCGATCGCGGCGGTCACCGCGGTGATCGTCGCCGTGCGCAGAAAGAAGAAATAAAGCCGCAGATATAACGGAACAGACCGGTGCGCCGGTCTGTTCTTTTCATCCTTCGGTTTTTATTTCATTTCAATTTACCTATTTATCTTGAAAATTGCAAATATTTGTGTTATATTGAATTCAAACGATACGAAAGAGATACCGAAATGAAAAAAACCGTAAAAAAGATCTGTTTTTTCCTGTTCTGCGTTGTATTCATTTCTTTAGTCATATATTCAGCCACGAGCGTCGGGGCTCAGACGAAGACGAGCCATATCTATGAGAAAGCCGCCGAGAAAATGCTTGGCGAGCCCGAGGTGCGCGCCGACGCGCTGTACTTCAACATGCTGACCGCGCGCGGGCAGTACGTCTACGACAGGCTTAAGGAGACGATAGAAAAGGGCAGGCGCTATACCGATCTGATGCCGCTCGTGCTCGGAGAACAGGAGCTGTCCTCCGTGGTGCGCGCGTTGACGTACGACGATCCGTCGCTTTACTACGTCAACGCCGACGCTTTCGATCTGAAAAACCACGGCTACACCGATTCGGCGAAGCGGTCCGGCAAACTTGTGATACTGCCGTCGATCGTCGACGGAAAATACACGCGAGTCTGGATCCCGTACACCGCCAACGACGACGACAGCTCGAAATTTCTTGAAAAATCGAAAAACCGCTTCAAGGCTTCGCTTAAAAAAGTGCAGACGATGATACAGGACGTGAGCGATCCGTTCCTTGCCGCCCAGCTGATACACGATTATCTTTGCGGCGTGTGCGAAAAGGCTGAATCCGGCGGCGTCTACGCCGACACGGCGTACGGCGCGCTCGTCGAGGGCAGGGCGACTTCGCTCGGCTACGCCAAGGCGTTCAAACTCCTGTACGACACTCACGTCGGCAACTCGTTCATCGTAAACGGCGGCAGCCGTTACTGGAACGTCGTTCTCTGCGGCGACAAATACTACAATATCGACGTATACGGCGACGATCTCGACGGTATGCTGAACGGAGCGCAGCAGCGCGGCATATCCTCACATCTGTATCTGTTCCGCGACGACGCGACGTTCTATCTCGATCACGAGAAGAGCGTCGGTTCCGTACCGGTCTGCGACGACAAGGAGTCGTATTATTCTCATAACGGATTCGATCCTTCGACGCCGTCGGCGCTCTACGACGCCGTCAGCCGTCAGGTCGAGTCCCAGCACCGCTCCAAAACGTATTATTTCGAGATCTACACGGAGCTTGACAACGCCGCGGCGCGCATAAAGGAAGCGACGATCCGCGAGCTTAACGCGAATTATCCGGACTACGCGGACACCGTGACGGTCTACCGCCTGTCCGAGCATATACCCGCCTACGTCGTGCGCATGGAGACGGCGCAGAAGATAACGGAGGACTGATATGATCTTTGAAAAAGCCGTCGGTCTGCTCAAAGCCAAAGGGCTGACCGTCACCTTCGCGGAAAGCTGTACGGGCGGTCTGCTCGCAAAATCCGTGACCGACGTCGCGGGCGCCTCGGCGGTATTTCCCGGCAGCGCGGTCACGTATTCAAACAGGATAAAGGAATCGGTCGTGGGCGTAGATCCCGAGACGATCAAAAAATACACCGAGGTCAGCCACGCGGCGGCGCGCGAGATGGCGGCGGGCGCGGCGGCCGTCTTCGGCGCCGATATCGCCGTGTCGGTCACCGGATACGCCGGACCCGGCGGCGGGACCGAAAACGACCCCGCCGGCACCGTTTACGTCGGCGTTTACGCCCGCGGCAGGGTCGATTCGTACCGCTTTTACTTCGCGGACGCCGACAGAGCGGCCGTGAGGGAGCTGTGTTTGTCGTTTGCGGCGTATATAACGGAAGTCGAGGCGTCAAGGCTGTGAAGGCGTGGCAGAAAGCGCTCGTCATGTTCGGACTGTTCTGCGGGTTCGAGGCGGCATATCAGTTGTGTCTTTATTTCGAGCGCACGTATTTTCCGCGGACGCCGGTATGCACGCTCGTGCTCGGCTTGCTCGTCTGCGGCCTGCTTATCGCGGTCGTCGTGCTCAACCGCGGCTTCGACAACTCGCCGGTCTCGCCGGATTCGTACAGTCATTCGATCCCGTACGACCGCAGAGTCGAGCTTGCGGAGAAGGCTAACGGGAGAAAAAAGACGGCGAAGCGTCTTATGTATCTGTTCATCCCGCTCGCGTTCGTGCTGAGCCTCGATCTGCTCGATCTTTACTTTGACATTTTTGACAGGATAAAGGAGTTATTCAGCTGATGGGCGTCGCCGCTTATTCGCTTTTTTCCTCCTCGTCGGGAAACTGTGAATTCATAACCGACGGGGAGACGTCTTTTCTTATCGACGCCGGATGCAGCGCGAAGCGGATAACGGAAGCGCTGTGCGCGCTCGGCGCCTCGCCCGAAAACGTCTCGGCGGTGTTCGTCACTCACGAGCACTCGGACCATATCGCGGCTCTGCGCGTACTGACGCAGAAATACGGCTTCGCCGTCCACGCGCCCGCGGTGTGCGCGCCGTACATACCGGTCCCGGTAGGGGAGCACGAGAGGGAGTTTTCGGTGAGGCTCGGCGCCTTTACCGTGAACAGCTTCGCCACGAGCCACGACAGCAGATGCAGCGTCGGCTACGTAATAACCCACGACGGCGGCGACAGGTTCGCCGTGGCGACCGACACCGGCTGCGTCACCGAACAGATGAAGGACGCCCTGTGCGGCTGCCGCGCGGTGCTGCTCGAATCGAATTACGACGGGGATATGCTGAAATACGGTCCATACCCGGAAGATCTGAAGCGGCGGATAGCGTCGGACCGCGGCCACCTTTCAAACGCCCAGTGCGCGGGCTTTCTGCCGTATCTGTACGGCAAAGGCACGCGGCGCGTCGTGCTCGGGCACATCTCGCCGGAAAACAACACGCCTCAGACGGCGCTGTCGGCTGCTTTGGCCTGCGCCGCCGAGCACGGGTTGTCGGATATGCAGATCGTGTGCGCCGAAAGATACGGGATAACGAGGATAATATGAACGTTTACGTCATACACGTCGGGAACCTCAAGGAAAAATACTACGCAGACGCCGTCGCAGAGTACGAAAAGCGGCTCGGCAGGTTCTGCAGACTGAAAAACGTGGAGATCAGGGAGGACAGACTGCCGGATCAGCCGTCAGAGGCGCAGATCGCCTCGGCGCTGCAGGCGGAGGGCAAACGCATACTCGAGGCGCTGCCCGAGCGCGCGTACAGGATCGCGCTCTGCGTTGAGGGAAAACAACTGAGCAGTGAAGAGCTCGCCGCGGCGATAGCCGGCGCGGCGCGCGACACTGTCTTCATAATCGGCAGCTCTTACGGGCTGTCGGAGACCGTCAAATCGGCCTGCGATCTGCGCCTGTCGTTTTCGCGGATGACGTTCCCGCACCGGCTGATGAGAGTCATGCTCGCCGAGCAGATCTACCGCGCGTTTTCGATAAACGCCGGCGGCGGATACCATAAGTGATATGAGACTTTATTACAGAGCAAAAAAACGCGCGGCGATACCGGCGATCATCTGCTTTTTGCTGGCGGGACTCGCCGTCGCCTGCGCGGTGCTCGCGTACAGATTCAACATACCGGCGCTTTATGTCGCGTCGTTTTCAGCGGCGGCGCTGCAGCTGCAGATCTTCATACTGTATGTCGGCTCGGCGTACGAATACGAGCTTGACGACGGCGTCCTGCGCATATACAGGATCACCGGGAAAAGCAGGCTCCGCATCTTCGATTTAGATCTGCGCTTCGCCGACGCGATGCTCGGTTACAGTGAGTACCGGGAATACAAAAAAACGCGCGGGAAACCGCGCCGCACGTTTGTCTGCCTGTGCGGCGTGCCGAAAAAGCGCGCGCGGATAATACTTTACGGTACGTCGGCGCTTCTCTTCGCGCCGGACGAGGCGTTCGCCGCCGCGGTGAAGTCGCGGATCGGCTCAGAGCCTGTCGGCGAGCAGCGTCCCGTCTGAGGCTTCCCTCACCGCGAGTACGTCTCCTCTGCGGCACGCGCAGAGCGGGCCGGCACAGCGCACGGCAACGACAGAGCCTTTGTATCCGGCGTATCCGCCGCCTTCGTCTATATCGGTGACAGCGACCGCGAGACCGCTGCCTTCGGGGCGCCCGCGCCTTATAAGATAAGCGGCGGAGACGATCAGGCAGTAGCCGAAAAACACCGCGCACTGGACGCGTATCGGCGCTCCGAGCACGGAGGGTGAGAACGCTGAAAGCGAAGCCCCGCCGCCGAGCAGCATCAGCCGCGAGCGGCTGCACAGATAAGCGGCGATAAAGAAGAATGAAAGCGCCGTCCACAGAGACGGCATGATATCATATAAAGTTATCATAAAAGCCTCCCACAAAGATCATTACCGGAAAACGGCAGGTTTATACGATGTTTTTTTCAAAAAGATCAGATTATACGTTTTTGCTCATCTGCCTCGGCAATCCCGGCAGACAGTACGCGCGCACGCGCCACAACGCGGGCTTTCTTTTCGCGGAATGGCTCAAAAAGAACAAAGACGTGCGGATCCGCCGCGCGAAATTCGACTCGCTTTACGGCGAGATAAAGCTCGGCGGCAGACGCGGTCTCATAGTCACGCCGCAGACGTATATGAACCTCTCGGGCGTCGCCGTCAAGGGCTTTGCCTCGGCGTACGATATCGCCCCGCAGGATATACTCGTCGTCTGCGACGATATAAACTTCGACGTCGGGAAGATGAGGATCCGCCGCAAGGGCTCCTCGGGCGGTCAGCGCGGCGTCGGCAATATAATCGAGATGCTCGGTACCGAAGAATTCCCGCGCATCAAGATCGGCGTCGGCGGCAGGGTGTCGGATCAGCAGGATCTGCGCGATCACGTGCTCTCCGACTTCACGCAAAAAGAGTTTGAAGTACTGTCCGGATTGTTTTCCGACGTTTACGGCGCCGCCGATCTGATCCTCGCCGGCAGGACCGACGAGGCGATGCAGAAATACAACTGAAGCGGTGAAAAGGCTTGAAACGATACTGTCGATGATCCCGGCGGGCTCGCGGCTCGCGGACGTCGGCTGCGACCACGCCTACGTGCCGATCGCTGCGGTCGGCTCGGGCTTATCCGTTTTCGCCTACGCCTCGGACGTGCGCGAAGGACCGCTTGAACGGGCGCGCGGGAACGTGGAGGCGGCGGGGCTGTCGGAAAGGATAGTCCTCGCGCTCGCCGACGGTCTGCACGGCGCGGAAGCGTACCGCCCGGACGCGGTCGTAATCGCCGGCATGGGCGGCGAGCTTATTGCGAGGATAATCGACGAAGCGCCGTTTCTGCGCACTCCGGCGGTCACGCTGATACTTCAGCCGATGACCTCGCCGTACGAGCTGCGCTCATACCTGTTCACGCACGGCTTCGGCGCCGTGCGCGAACGTCTGGCCTGCGAGGACGGACGGATATATCAGCTCCTTTCCTGCCGTTACACCGGCATTAGCCCGATATACACGGAAGCGGAGCTCGAGGTCGGAAAAGACCACGAGGATACGGAGCTGCGGGGGAAGCTTTACGAAAAATACATAGAGAAATACGATAAAATCATAGAAGGGATCACCGCCTCCGGCAAGGACGCCGGACCGCAGCGGCGCGTGCGCGGTGAGCTGATCGAAAAGTATGAAAACAACGGATCTGTACGCAAATCTTGAAAAACTGATACCGGCGGAGCTGTGCTGTCCGTGGGACAACGACGGCTTGTCCGTTCTGCCCCGCCCGGATCACGAGAGCCGCCGCGTGCTCGTCAGCCTCGACGTCAGGGAAGAAGTGATAAATTACGCAAAGGAAAACGGCTTCGATACGCTCGTCACGCACCATCCGCTGATATTCTCGGGCTTGAAAGAGCTTGCGGGAGGCACGGTCGTATCCGGCAAGGCGGCGAAGCTGATCCGCGCGGATCTTGCCGCGATGAGCTTCCACACTCGCTTCGACGCGCTCGACGGCGGCGTGACCGACGTCCTCTGCGAGACGCTCGGGCTGACGCCGACCGGAAAATTCGGCGAAGGCGGCGTCGGCAGGATCTGCGAGACCGAAGAGACGACTCTGTCCGACTTTGCGGCAAAGGCGAAGGCGCTGTTCGGCGACGCTCACTTCTTCTGTGAAAAAGGCGGTGAGACTGTCAGAAAGATCGCCGTCTGCGGCGGTTCCGCCGGCGATCTCGTGCCCGCGGCTCTTGCCGCGGGGTGCGACCTGCTGTTCTGCGGCGAGATGCGGTATCATTCCGCGATCGACGCGGCGGACGCCGGGCTTTCCGTCGTCTGCGTCGGCCATTACGAGTCGGAGGCTCCGGCGCTGATGCGCCTTTCGGAGCTCGTGCGCGAGGCGCTGGGCGCGGCTTGCGATATACTGATCTGCCGCGAGGTACGGTATCTTTCCAAAAGCGAAGCGGCGGACGCCGGGCTTTCCGCCGCCTGCGCCGACCTCTGCGGGCCCGTGGCTCCGGCGCCCGTTCGCGAGGCGGGAGCGGAGGAGATCGTGATATACGGGGTGAAGCAGTATGCCGTTTGACGGATTCACCGTCGCGGCGGTCGTCGCCGAGATAAATTCGGCGCTTTCAGGCTCTCGCGTTGAGCGCGTCAACGCGCCGACGGCGGACGAGATAGTCCTGAATCTGCGCACGGAGGACAGAAGGACGCTGAAGCTCTGCCTGTCGGCGTCGTCGAACATACCGAAGGTAAATATCACGTCGGTCGTCAAGGACAACCCGGTACAGGCGAGCGCGCTTTGTATGCATTTGCGCAAGCACCTGAACTCGGCAAGGCTCGTCGGCGCGTCTCAGCCGGGCTTCGAGCGCGTTATCAGACTCGAATTTTCGGCGTCGGACGAGCTCGGATATCCGCGCGCGGAGTTTCTGTTCGCGGAGATAATGGGGAAATACTCAAACGTCATCCTGACGGACGGGGACGGGAAGATAATAAACTGCGTAAAGCCGGTCGACATAACGACGTCGTCGAAACGTCAGGTCCTGCCCGGCATGGCGTACGAAGCGCCGCCTCCGCAGGACAAGCTCGACCCGACCGTGACGACGGTCGACGATTTCGCGCGGTTGTGCGACACTTACGGCGAGCTTGACGCCGATTCGTTTTTCGTCCGCTGCTTCCGCGGATTTTCACCGCTGATGTCGCGCGAGACCGCGATGCTCGCCGGTGCGTCCGGCAAGCCCGTAAAAGAGCATGGTCTGCCGCTCTGGCACGCCTTCCGCGAAACGGTCGGGCGATGCCGCGCCGCGGATTTTTGCCCGTGCATCGTGTACGACGGCAAAAAACCGGTCGATTTTTCGGTATTTGAGATAAAGCAGTACGGCGCCGGGATGAATACAGAAAGCTTTGACAGCATCTCCGAGTGCATAGACGTCTTTTACCGCGAGCGCGAAAACAGCGAACGCATAAAACAGCGCGGCGGCGACGTGCTGCGCATCGTGAACGCCGCCGAGGCGCATATAAAAAAGAAGATCGCCAATATCGCCGACGATCTCAGCCGCTGTGACGACGCGGACAAATACCGCGTGTGGGCGGATCTGCTGACCGCGAATCTGTACAGGATCGAAAAGGGCGCGGCGTCGGCCGAGGTCGAGGATTTCTATTCCGATGACGGTCATACCGTTACGGTCCCGCTCGATCCGCGGATCTCCGCGTCGGCGAACGCGCAGAAATACTATAAGAAATATACCAAATCGAAGACCGCGAAAACTGAGCTTGGCAAACGCGCCGCCGCGGCGGAAGCGGAGCTGCAGTATATCCGCACAGTGGCGGACGCGCTCGGCAGATCGGAGACGGAGGAGGACCTCGATCAGATAAGGCAGGAGCTTTACGAGACGGGCTACGCCTCAAAGATGAAGGACGCACGCGCGAAAAAGCCGGTGAAACAAAAGCCGATGCAGTTCTGCACCGACGGCGGATACACCGTGTACGTCGGCAGGAACAACACGCAGAACGACAGGCTGACGATGAAGGACGCCGGGCGTTACGACTGGTTTTTCCACGTAAAGAACGCGCCGGGCAGCCACGTGATAATGGTCGTCGACGGGGAAGAACCGCCGGCGGAAGACTTCACACAGGCGGCGCGGCTCGCGGCGTATTATTCGTCGAAGCGCGGCGGAGAAAACGTCGACGTCGATTATACACAGGTAAAGAACATAAAAAAGCCCGCCGGTTCGGTCCCGGGGTTCGTCATATATTCGCAGAACTATTCCGCGACGGTGACGCCGGATCCGGAAGAAGCGGAACGGCTGAGGGTCGATAAGGATAAGAAATGAGAGAAAAAACGGCTGCCCTGTACACGCTCGGATGCCGCGTGAACCAGTACGAAAGCGACGCGATCGCAAACGAACTGACGCTGCGCGGATGGGATATACGCCCGTTTTCGGAGCCGTGTTCGGTATATATAATCAATACCTGCACGGTCACGGCGGAATCCGACCGTAAATCGCGGCAGATGATACGCCGGGCGAGATCAACTTCACCCGGGGCGTTTGTGATCGTGTGCGGTTGTTACAGTCAGATAAAGCCCGGCGACGTCGAAGCGTACGCGGATCTGATCTGCGGCACGCGGAACAAGATGCAGGTCGTATACGGCGCCGAGGCGCTGATAGCGGGCGAGACGGTCGAAAAACTGGCCGTGGCGGACCCCTCGGCTCAGCCTTATGAGCCGCTGTCGGCTCCGCATACGGAGCGCACGCGCGCTTTTATAAAGATCGAGGACGGCTGCGACGGGAAGTGCGCATACTGCCTGATAAGAAAAGCGCGCGGCGGCGTCGTCTCGCGGCCGGAGGAGGATATACTCGCCGAGCTCGGAAGACTTTACGACGCCGGATATCCGGAGGTAGTGTTCACCGGCATCGAGATATCGGCGTACGGAAGAGACACGGGCGGGGATCTGCTGTCGCTTTTAAACAAGGTCAAAACGGTCAGGCACCCGCCGCGTATCAGACTCAGCTCGGTAGATCCCGCGTGGCTGAAACCGGAGGTATCGGCGGCGCTGGCGGAAATCGAAGGATTCATGCCGCATCTGCATCTGTCGGTGCAGAGCGGAAGTTCGGCTGTGCTCGCCGCGATGAGGCGAAAATACAACGCCGAAACGCTGTACGGGAATATCGAGGCGTGCAGGGAACACATACCCGGAGTGAGGTTCTCCGCCGATCTTATCGCCGGATTCCCCGGCGAGACGGAGGAAGATCAGAAAAGAACGCTCGAATTTCTTGATTTCGCGCATCTGGTCCACGCGCATATCTTCCCGTTCTCCGAGAGGGCGGGAACGCCCGCCGCGTCAATGGACGGCAGACTTGACAAAAAGACGACGGCGGCGCGCGCCGCGGAACTTGCGGAAAGACAGCGCAGGATCGGAGAGGAGGACGCCGCGGCCGCGGCGGGGCAGACCGTGAACGTGCTTTTTGAGACGAAGCAAAACGGTTGCGCGACCGGTCACAGCGACGATTTCCGCGCCGTCCGGGCAAAGACCGCCGCCGACGTCGGCGGCATGGTGCTGCCCGCGCGGATTATATCATATTCGGACGAGGTGTACGAAGCGGAGATCGTATAAATATCGCGGATGAATAAAGCCGGTTATCGCCGGCTTTTTCTGTTGTAGCAAGGTAAACTGTGTGCGGCAAGTCAAGGAGTCGGCT
>JAGDCE010000043.1 GCA_017958705.1 Clostridia bacterium | reverse complement strand
GATAGCAGACGGCGGAGCGACCCTGCAGCAGTCCCAACCTGCCTAAAACCGACGGGGCGGCGCATATCGCGCAGACGAGCCCGCCCTCCGCGGCGGTCTTTTTTACCGCTTCGCAGACGGTTTTATTCTCGTATAGCGTCTGAGTGCCGACTCCTCCGCCGGGGAGTATCACTGCTTCGGCTTTGTCCGCTTTGTTTTCAAATTCCTGCAGAGTCATATCCGTGAAAAACTTGATTTTGTGGGGCCCTTCCGCGGTTTCACCGGAAACGCCGACCGTTGTGACGGACAGACCGGCGCGGCGGATCACGTCGAGCGTTGCGAGAGCCTCGACCTCTTCGAGCCCGTCGGCGCAGAACATATATATCACGTCGATCCTCCTTTATTCATCGCTTCCGTATTTTGCCATGAACTGCTCGCGCGACATGATCAGCTCGCGCGGTTTGCTGCCGTTTGCGCCGGAGCAGATGCCCATTTCCTCCATGCGGTCGATGATCTTCGCCGCGCGCCCGTAGCCGATCGACAGCTTGCGGTTGAGCAGGGAAGTGGCGACCTTGCCGGCGTCGAACGATATCTCGATGGCCGACAGAAGCAGTTCGTCGTCGCCGGATTCGCCGCCGCCGATCGTGAGCTTCTTTTTGCCGTCGCTGATGTTTTCGGCTTCCTTGTCGATGTTCCTGATCGCCTCGTCGCTGTAATTGGCCTCGAGGCCTTGGTTCTTGATATAGTTGACGACCGCCTCGACCTCGTCGTCGGATACGAAACTGCCCTGAAGCCTCGTCAACTTCAGCGCGCCGACCGGCTTGTAAAGCATGTCGCCGCGGCCGATAAGTCTCTCGGCGCCTCCTTCGTCAAGTATCGTGCGCGAGTCGATCTGCGAGCCGACGCGGCAGGCGATACGCGACGGGATGTTGTTCTTTATCGTACCCGAGATGACGGAAACGTCCGGTCTCTGCGTGCCTATGATAAGGTGCATGCCGGCGGCGCGCGCCTTCGCGGCGATACGCGCGATCGAGCTTTCGACGTTGTCCTTCGACGTTGCCATAAGATCGGCGAGCTCGTCGATTATTATCACCATAATGGGAAGTTTTTCAAGATCCGGGTTGTTTTTTGCCGTCTCGTTGTAGCCGTATATGTTGCGGCAGCCGGTCGCTTCTATCAGATCGTATCTGCGCTCCATCTCCTGCACGAGCCAGTTCAGCGCGCCCGCCGCCTTTTTCATGTCGGTTATGACCGGCACGAGAAGGTGCGGGATGCCGACGTACGGCGCGAATTCGACCTTCTTCGGGTCGATCATTATCAGTTTGACCTCGTCGGGCTTCGCTCTGTAAAGGATGCTGACGATGAGGCTGTTTATGCACACGGATTTACCCATGCCGGTCGCGCCGGCGATGATCATGTGCGGCATTTTCTGTATGTCAAGGAACGTCGGCTCGTTCGATATGTCGACGCCGAGCGCACAGAAGACCTTGCTCTTCGCGTTCCTGAACGTGTCGGTATCGAGCAGCGTCCTGATGTTTACCGTGAACGGCGCTTTATTCGGCACCTCGATGCCGACCGTGTCCTTGCCCTCGATCGAGCTTTCGAATCTGACGCCGCCGGACGCGAGCACGCGCGCGAGGTCGTCGATCAGATTGCCAATCCTCGAGATACGCACGCCCGGAGCGGGACGGAGCTCGTATCTCGTTATAGTCGGACCGCAGGAGATGTTTTCGACTGAAACGGAAATACCGAAATTTGACAGTGTTTCCACGATCTTTCTCGCGTTGCTCTTTGCCTCCTCGGCGCTTATGCCGGAGCCCTTGCCGTCAGGCAGGGAGAGAAGCTTTAGCGGCGGGAACTTGTAGGGCGGCGGATCCTTTACCGGCGCCGGCTTTTTCGGCTCGGGCAGATCCGGGATCTTCACCCCGACCGGTTCTTTCACGGTCTCGATCGTGTCGGTTTTGTCGTTTATCGTCTTTTCCTCGGGCAGCGTGTCGGAGACGGGCTCCGGCGCCACCTTTACCGGCTTGTCCACGAGGATCCCGTCCTCGAAGAATATCTCGGCGGGAGAGCGGACGAACTGGTCCACGCCCTCGTCGTCGCTGTCGAGCAGCTCGTCGAGCGCGTCTTTCTTATGCGGTATTATATCGGGTTCTTCATTTTCGTAGTCGTACGCTTTTTTGTTCTTTCTCGGCTTGTCCGTCACGACGGCCGCCGGGCTGTTCTGAATCTGAAGCTCCTGCTGTCTCTGAAGCTCCGCCTTTTTCTCGGCGGAAAGCCTCCTGCGCTCTTCAAGCTTTTCTTTTTGGGTTTTCGCGCCCTTGCTTACCTTGCCGCCTATGTAATCGGCTATCACGACCGGCGTTATGCCGACCGTCAGCGCGCCGAAAACGATGAAGAGAAGCATCATTATTATCGCCGTGAACACGCTGCCGACGCCGGCGTGCATCCACTGAGCGATCATGCCGCCCACGACGCCGCCTCCGCGGAAGCCCGAGCATTTTTCATAAAAATCGGCAGCGGACAGAATCGCCGGGCTTTCGAGCGTGAACACGCCGCAGAACGTCGCGATGCACACCTGAGCGAGCACCGCCCACGCCATACGGAAGAAAAGCGAGCCGTTCTGCCACAGGCGCTTCAGAAACACCGCAAGGAGCAGAAGGAACGTAGGAAGAAGCACGGACGAGATGCCGAACGCGCCGAAAAGACCGGTCCTTATCGCGCGCCCGAAAGCGCCGGAAGCGTCCGGCCAGATATAGCAGAACAAAAGGAACAGAGCGAGCAGTCCGCAGATCGCGCGGATCAGAAGTATGATCCCGTCCTCTTTGCCGGCCTTCGCCGGGGCGGATCTCGTCTCGTTGCTGCTTTTGTTCGGCATCGGCTTCTTTGTTTTCGTCTGTTTTTTAGCCTTGCTTTGATTCTTGCTTTTTTTCTTGTTTGCCATTTATGAAATTCCTCTCAGCCGCGGATCCCGTACAACAGTGCGAAGACGCCCGCGGCAAAACAGTATATCGAAAAGTATTTGAACACCGGCTTTTCACCGATGAATTTTATCAGTTTTATCGCCAGAAAACCCGCCGCGGCGGCGGATAACGCGCCTGCGGCGTATACCGGCGCGGCGCCTGCGGTGAACGACCGGACGGCGTCGGGAAACTTAAGCACACACGCGCCGAAGATCGCCGGGATCGAACAGATGAACGACAGCCGCACCGCCTCGTCGCGTCTTATCCCGAGCAGCAGACCGCCGGTGACCGTGGCGCCGGAGCGAGAAATGCCGGGCAGCGCCGCGACAGCCTGAAACAGTCCGACGCCGATCGCGTGCCGCGGCTTCACGTCGTCCGCGGTAAGAGACGCCCCGCGTACGCCGTCGCCGGTCAAAAGCATTATACCGTTGATCATCAGCAGTGCGCCGATAGCGGAGAGCGAGCCCGATACGCGTTCGGACAGCCCGCCGAGTCCGAGCAGGACCGCGGCGACTATCGGGACCGTCGCCGTGACCGCGAAGAGCACGGTGCGCCCGTCCCTGTCCGGGCGTTTCTTTTTCAGTATGACGGACGGCAGCGTAAGCGCCGCGCGACCCAGCCCGGGCAGTTCTTTCCGGTATGCGAACAGCACCGCGAAAAGCGTCCCGGCGTGAAGGATCGTGTCGAGCCCCGGATACGTTTGCCCGGGATCAAACCCGAAGATGATCCGGAAAGCGCAGAGATGCGCCGAGGACGACACGGGTATGAATTCCGTCGCGCCCTGTATCAGTCCGAGTATTATCGCCGATAAAACGTCCATAACGCACCCCCCGCCGTGTTAGTTCACACAGCAGGTTATGCGCCGCCACTCTATATTATAACTTAATTCTGTCCGAAATTCAAGTATTTACGTGTATATTTTTATGAACGGCGCCGGATGCTCATTCCGGCTTGTCCGTCGGGGGCAGGGAAATGCCGACCGCCTCGTCCACGGGTAGCGCGAACGCTATGCCCTGACCTGGCGTATCGAGCCCTATCGCTTTATACAGCGCGTGAAGTATGTCGTTTCTCAGTGATGCGTCGACGAGCATCATGATGATCTCCTTCTGAGGCGAGACCGTTATGCCGAAGATCTTTTCGCTTTCTACGTTCGCGGTGCCGCGTGAGCGCATTACGGTGCCGCCGGTCGCTCCGGCGCGACGCGCCGCGTCCATGACGGCTTCGCTGAAACCTTCGTTCACTATGCAGAATATCACTTCGTATTTGATTTCCATTATAAGAACCTCTGTGTTTCTCTCTTGTCCGCTAAGAACCTGTACGTGTTGACGCCGATGACGCTTGTCAGCGGCACCGTGAAGGCTATGCCGCGGCCGTTCTTTATC
Organism: Clostridia bacterium; assembly: GCA_017958705.1. Classification (GTDB taxonomy): domain Bacteria; phylum Bacillota; class Clostridia; order Oscillospirales; family CAG-272; genus UBA1248. The sequence continues at coordinate 5,634 of JAGDCE010000043.1, read as the reverse complement.
GTCCTGAACTTCTTATCAAGATCCTTGAGAAGCAGCGGCGCTTTTTCTCCCTGCACGACGCCTAAAATGACGCTTTTTCTGTCGTCGGACAAGCCTATCAGATCGAGCATCAGCTCCTTTGACGTACCCTCGGCCGATATGAAATAATGAACGTTGACTCCGTAGCTCTGGATCAGATCGGCGTAATATTCCGATTTGACGCGGTTCACGACCGTGATGAGCAGCTTCAGCCTGTCGGGCGAGCTTACGGTTTTTCCGTTGTTTTTGTTATCCATGCCGCCCTCCTTACATGAATTCGATGATCTGCTCGTCGTCGGAGCTGTAAATGCGCTTCATCGCGCGGCGACGCCTCAGCGCCTCGGCGATGACCGCGCGGAACCCGAGCAGCTGTATCGTGATGAGCGGCGTCATCGCCACCATCGCGACAACGCCGAAGGCGTCGATCGGTATTTTATCAGCGCCCTGTACGACGCAGCACGCACCGATGGCGAGCGGCAGTATGAAGCTCGAGGTCAGCGGACCGCTCGCAACGCCGCCGGAGTCGAAGGCTATCGAGGTGTAAAGTCCCGGTACGAGCAGGGAAAGCCCGAGCGAAACGATATAGCCGGGAATAAGATAATAAAGTATGCTGAAATCAAATATAATACGGATCATCGAAAGGGCGATAGAGATACCGACGCCGATACAAAGCGCGATCATCATTGATCTTTTCGTGATCATGCCGCCGGTCGCCTGCTCGACCTGTTTGTTCAGAACGTGAATCGCAGGCTCCGCGAGCACCGTCGCCATGCCGGTTATAAGCCCGAACAGCACGAGATATACGCGGTTGCCGCCGCTCGCCAGCTCGACGCCGAGCTTGAAGCCCACGGGCATGAATCCGATCTTCACGGCGGTCATGAAAATAACAAGACCGGCGAAAGTAAACAGAATGCCGAGAGAAATCTGCAAAAGCTTTTTCGCGGGCAGCTTCAGCAGAGTGAATTGAAGAATGAAGAAAAATACCGATATCAGTGCGAGCGCAAGGGCGACTTCCGCCGTCGTGTCGAGGATCGTTTTGCCGATCTGGGATCCGAGCTGTGACTGCAGCGAATAGTCCGGGAGCGTGTACGTCACGCCGCCTTTTGAGACTATGCCGATCACCGTCACCGCGAGCACGGGCCCGACGGAGCAGAGCGCGATGGAACCGAAATTGTTCTCCGCGTTTTTGCTCTTTCCGGCGGTGGACGCGATGCCGATGCCGAGCGCCATTATAAACGGTACCGTGATAGGTCCGGTCGTCACGCCGCCCGAATCGAACGCAAGCGCGGCGAAGCCCGAGCCGCCGCCGGCAAGAAGCACCGCGACGAGCGCGAACAGCGCCAGATAAAAGAACATCAGAAGCTGCGGGAGCGGTTTGTTCTGAATCGTCCGTATCACTGATATCACAAGGAATATCCCCACGCCCGCGCCGACGACGCCGATAAGCACGCCGCTTTTAACCATGTCGGCGACCTGTCCCGCGAGCACGGACAGATCCGGCTCCGCTATCGTTATGAACAACCCCATGAGAAAACACACCGCGAGCAGCAAAAGCGGCTTTTTGGCGCGCGACAGACCGCTGCCGATATGCTCGCCCATCGGCGACATCGCAAGGTCGGCGCCGAGATTGAACAGCCCAACTCCGATAACGAGCAGTACGCAGCAGATCAGAAACGCCGCAAGCTCGGTGCCGCTGAGCGACACGAGCGGGGTGAAATACATCACTAACACTATCAGCGTCACGGGAAGGACCGACAGAGCCGCCTCCCTGATCTTTAAAAGAAGTATCTTCAACTTTATCCGTCTCCGGTGTTTATTTTGCGGCGGCGTCGAGCGCCTGTGCGAGGTCTTCGATTATATCGTCGACGTTTTCAAGCCCGACGGAGAGCCGTACCATCCCGGCGTTTATGCCGGCGGCGACGAGCTGTTCGTCGGTGAGCTGTCTGTGAGTCATCGACGCGGGGTGGAGCACGCAGGTGCGTATGTCGGCGACGTGCACCTCGCGCGACGCCATTTTGAGCGCGTCCATGAATTTTTCCGCCGTCTCGCGTCCGCCCTTGACGTCGAGAGAAATGACGCCGGAGCAACCGCGCGGCAGATATTTTTCCGCAAGCGCGTGATACCTGTCGCCGGGCAGACCCGGATATCTCACGGTCTGCACGGCGGGATGAGTCGTCAGAAACTGCGCGACCGTCAATGCGTTTTTGCAGTATCTCTCCATCCTGACGGCGAGCGTTTCAAGTCCCAGATTGAGTAAAAATCCGGAGTTTGCGGACGGATACGCGCCGAAATCGCGCATCAGCTGCATGCGAGCCTTGCCTATGTACGCCGCTTTGCCGAATTTTTCCGTGTAAACGAAGCCGTGATAAGATTCATCCGGCTCGACAAGCTCCGGGAATTTGCCGTTGTCCCAGTTGAAATTGCCGGAATCGACTATAACGCCGCCGCCCTGGAGCGCGTGGCCGTCCATGTATTTCGTAGTGGAGTGGACGACGATATCGGCGCCGAACTCAAAAGGCTTGCACAGGATCGGCGTCGCAAAAGTGTTGTCGATTATCAGCGGAACGCCGTGCTTGTGCGCGATCTTCGCAAATTTTTCTATATCGAATACCGAGAGGGCGGGATTCGCGAGAGTCTCGCCGAAAACGAGGCGCGTGTTGTCCTTGAATTTTTTGTCTATCTCCTCCTCGTCGGCGTCCTGGTCGACGAAGATACACTCTATACCGAGTTTTTTGAGCGTCACCGCGAACAGATTGACGGTGCCGCCGTATATCGCCGCCGCGGATACGATGCTGTCGCCGGCTTTGCAGAGGTTCAGCACGCTCATCAGGCTCGCCATCTGACCGGACGACGTGCACATCGCGCCGACGCCGCCCTCGAGGTCCGCGATCTTCTTTTCGACGCAGTCGACGGTCGGGTTGGAAAAACGCGAGTACATATGCGAATTCGGGAAGTTGAAAAGCTCGCCTATCTCGGCCGCCGTGTCGAACACGTACGTTGTGCTCTGTACTATCGGCATCACGCCGGGCTCGCCGTTCTTCGGTTTGTAACCGGATCTTATGCATTTAGTTTCGTCTCTCATCATATTGACTCTCTTTCAAAATAATATTTCTGTCTGTGCGTGCGAACGCTCATCACGACGCCTATGCACATGTATAAGCTTACCATCGACGAGCCGCCGTAGCTCATGAACGGCAGCGTCAGTCCTATGACCGGGAGCGTGCCGAGGCACATCCCGATGTTCTCGACGGTCTGGAAGATCAGCAGCGCCGCGACGCCTATGCAGATATATCCGCCGTATTCGTGGCGCGCGCTCTGCGCAGTGCGCAGTACGCGGAAAATGACGACGCTAATAAGGATCACGTATATCATGATGCCGATGAAGCCGAATTCCTCGCCGATGACGCCGAGGATCATATCGGTCTCACGCGCCGGGAAGACGGATTTGAGCGTCGCGTGCGTCAGCGTACCCTTGCCGTAGCCCATGCCGGTCACGCCGCCGTTCTGCATCGCGCGGATCGTCTGCAGGACCTGATAACCGTAGTTCGACGGATCGAGATACGGATCGAAGCCGACGAGTATCCTCATTTTCTGGTAGTTGTCGAGACTGCTCCATAAGAACGGCGCGGCGATACCGCCGAGCACCGCGCCTCCGAGCAGATACCAGAGGCTCATCTTCGCGGCGAACCACATGCTGATGAAGATTATCACGAATACGACCGCGGCGCCGAGGTCCTTTTCAAGCAGGACGAAGCCGATCGTGCTTCCGGCGAAGAGAAGTATCATTCCCACGCTTTTTATGTTGTTCGTATCGTCCTTAAGCTTGCCGAGAAGATAACCGAACGATACTATGAAAGTCAGCTTGACTATCTCCGACGGCTGGAAATCCACGTTCAACAGCGGCAGCGTTATCCAGTTGCGGTTGCTGCCGAAATTGCCGCGGATCATCTGCGGGATGCTCTGTATGAGCGGCAGGAACAGAAGCGCCAGCCCCGCGAAAAAGATGATAAGCCACGTCTTCTGCAGAAGCGCATCGTAGTCGATCAGCGAGATCACGATCATCGCGGTGATGCCGAGGACGGCGGCGAAAAGCTGAACGATAACGTTTCTGTTTGTGTTGTGGTAAGCCGTCGCCGTACTCACGCAGACGAGGCCGTATACGGTCAGAAGGAGCACCGCGGCGATCAGTATGAAATCAAGTCCGCGAAGACTTGAAAGAAATGAATTCTCGCGTCGCTTCATAAGACGGCTCTCCTTTCTGCAGTGATAAAGATATTATAAAACAATATATCTGCTTTGTCAAGGTATAAAAATATAATTTAATGCGACCTGCAAAAAAAAGAATGCCCGCCGGCGCTGTCGCCGGCGGGATCGGATGGGACGGTCATTCGTTATGATACAGGCTGAGGAACGCTTCCTCAAGCTCGGAGCAGACGGCGGACGTACCCATTATCACCGCGATCACGTTGCCGGTCCGCACGACGAGCGCTTGCTCGGCCGCGGCGCAGACCCACTTCGATCTGTTGACGTTCTGCTCGATTATTTTCCGCTGCGCGTCGTAATCGACGCCCTCCGTCAGAAGGATGATCGTGAAGGAATACGTCACCGGCTGTATGAGCGCCTCCGACGCCGCGCCCGCGGTATACGGGATGCCGGAGATGCCGAGATAGTATTCTTCGTTGTTTGCGGTCAGATCTTCAGTTATCATCTGCGGTATGTACTGCGCCGTCTCGGTGCCGTCTTTCAACAAACCGTACACCTCGTCGATCATAGCGGACGGGTCGCGGTCCGTTATCAGCGCGCCGATTGATCCCGGGTCGCCGTTTCCCGTGCAGGACGATAGAAAAAGCAGAAATACGAATATGAATATAAGCGTTTTTTTCATGACCGGCTCCTTTGAAATATTTGAGCTTTGATCTTATCATACCAAAAAAAAATTAAAAAAAATCGAAGAATCATCTTGACAGATGAAAAAAAATGTGATATTATATTCAAGCATTCGGCGAACGGGACGTGTCCCGTCATAATATCCATCCCACGGGGCATTAGCGCAGTTGGGAGCGCACGACACTGGCAGTGTCGGGGTCACGGGTTCGAGTCCCGTATGCTCCACCAAACAAGAAGGGCACCAGACGGTGCCCTTCTTGTTTGGTGCAACACAAAAAGTACGGGACTCGAAGCAGCGTAAAGAAAACAGTCCGGGGGACTGTTTTCAGCGGTGACCGAAGGCTTTTGCAAGGCACCCACTTTAAACCCTGCACTTATGCCTTGCAAAAACCAAGAAGAGTCCCGTATGCTCAATCAAACGAAAAGTACAGTACTCGAAGCAGCGTTAAGAAAACGTGCCGATGGCACGTTTTTAGCGGTGACCGAAGAATTTCTCGAAGCACGCATAAACAAGTTTTCACAAATTGCTTCGCAAAATTCAAGACGAGTTCCGGGCTGCCGCAGCCTGAGAATTTTATTTTTTCTCCTCCGAAAATTTCTGTTGACACGGCCGTCTCACCGTGTTATAATAAGATGAATACAGAAAGGGAGAGACTATGAAGAAATATGCGTCAGCGCTTCTCGCCGCGCTTATGATCTGCGCCTGTGCCGGGTGCACGCACCCGCATG
>JAGDCE010000042.1 GCA_017958705.1 Clostridia bacterium | reverse complement strand
TGGATCAGGCGTTCGGCCTCCTCGCCGTCTTCATCAATGAAGAACTCTGTCCAGCAGATGAACGAACATCCGGCATACGGGACCGCGGTCAGTTTGAGTATGCGGGTGTTGTAGTTCCAGTCTTCCAGAACCGTACCGGCAGTCCTTGGGGTTATGCCGAGGTTATAGTAAAGACCGCTGTCGGCGTTGACCAGACTGACTTCCTGCATCTCGATCTCTTCCGCGGGATATTGTTCCGCGACGTCGGATGCAGTCTCAGTGGTCTCTTCGATCACTGTTTCCGTTTCTTTTTCTTTTGCCGGAACGCTGATCGTTTCAACGTATCCCGGCTCCGTGCCTGCAGGTATCGCCGGCGCGGCTTTCATGACCGCCGAGATACCCTGTGACATCATACTGACGATCATCACGGCGCAGAGCAACAACGCCGGGATACGTCTTTTGACGACTGATTTTCCCATGTTTTCCTCCTTAATCAAGTTCGGTGAATAACTTTGCCGAAGTGATCCACAAGCTGCTTAGTTCAAGGCGAAAATTACCCGCAAAACCATTATATATTTGCTCAAGAATATTATATCAATTAAAATGCAAGTTGTCAACACTAATCTTTCATTTTTCCGAATAAAATTTCCGTTTATTCGAAAAAATCAATTTTTTAATAATTCAGTTTATTTTCCGCAGTCGGCGTCAAGCCGGTATCGCCGTTTTTTACGTAATAAGCGGCCGAAACAAACAAAAAAACCGCTTCCACGACGAGCAACATTTACACGCATCTTGACTTCAATTCCAAGGTGGCGTCCGCGCAGGCGATCATGGGTTTCTTCCCGGAATAAGAGCGCGAGGTCGATCTGGAGGTCGGAAGACCGGAAATATCGAAATCGGGTTCCCGCTATCAGCATAAAAAAGTCCCGAAAGCCCTGTAAAATCAAGGCTTTCGGGATGGTGCCGGTGGCGGGGGTCGAACCCGCACGTCCTTGCGGACAACAGATTTTGAGTCTGTCAAGTCTGCCGATTCCATCACACCGGCAATTGAATGTAATAAGTATACCACAAAAATCAATGTTTTGCAAGACCCTGCCGGGAATTTTTTTAACTTTTTTTAAATTATGCGAGAGTTATATTGCAATATTGCAGCAGGTGTGCTATAATACTGCAAAATTGTTATATTGGGAGGCATAATATGACATTTAAAAGCGAATATCTTGCAAAAGTCTATGACGACGTATGCAAAAGAAACCCGAACGAGCCGGAATTCCTCCAGGCTGTCGGAGAAGTTCTCGAATCGCTCGAGCCCGTGGTCGAAAGACGTCCCGACATCGTTGCAGCGGGTATCATAGATAGGATCGTCGAACCGGAGCGCGGCATCCAGTTCCGCGTCAGCTGGGTAGACGACGAAGGCAAAGTCAGGGTCAACCGCGGATACCGTTACCAGTTCAACTCCGCGATAGGTCCGTACAAAGGCGGCATAAGACTGCATCCGTCAGTCAACGCGTCCGTCATCAAATTTCTCGGCTTCGAGCAGATCTTCAAAAACTCGCTCACCGGTCTGCCGATAGGCGGCGGCAAGGGCGGTTCCGATTTCGATCCGAAGGGCAAGAGCGACGGCGAGGTCATGCGTTTCTGCCAGAGCTTCATGACTGAGCTCTGCAAGCACATAGGCGCCGACACGGACGTTCCCGCCGGCGACATCGGCACCGGCGCGCGTGAGATCGGATACATGTTCGGTCAGTACAAACGCATCAGAAACGAATTCACCGGCGTCCTCACCGGCAAGAGCATATCGTACGGCGGATCTCTTGCGAGAAAAGAAGCGACCGGTTACGGTCTTCTCTACTTCACGAAAGAGATGCTCGCCGATAAAGGCATCGATATCGCCGGCAAGCGCATAATCGTATCCGGTTCCGGCAACGTCGCGATATACGCCGCGCAGAAAGCGACTCAGCTCGGCGGCAAGGTCATCGCGATGAGCGATTCCTCCGGCTACATCCACGACGAAGACGGCGTGAATCTCGACGTCATCAAGAAGATCAAAGAGGTCGACAGAGCGCGTATCAGCGAATACGTCAAATCCGTTCCGACGGCGACGTTCACTCCCGGCTGCAAGGGCATCTGGACGATCAAAACCGACGTCGCGCTTCCCTGCGCCACACAGAACGAGATCGACGAAGAATCCGCAAAGGCTCTTATCGCAAACGGCGTGATCGCCGTCGCCGAAGGCGCGAACATGCCGTCGACTCCCGAAGCCGTCGCGGCTTTCCAGTACGCCGGCGTTCTGTTCGGCCCGGCAAAAGCGGCTAACGCCGGCGGCGTCGCAACGTCAGCGCTTGAGATGTCGCAGAACTCCATGCGTCTTTCCTGGTCGTTCGATGAGGTCGACGCCAAGCTGCATGACATAATGGTCAACATCTATAAGAACTGCTCGAAGACCGCGCGTGAATTCGGGCTTGAGGATAACCTCGTGGCCGGCGCTAACATCGCGGGCTTCCTGAAGGTCGCCGACGCTATGCTCTGGCAGGGCGTTGCGTATTGATAAATACATGAATCAGAATCTCCCGCGTTTTTCGCGGGAGATTTTTTTCAACTCCGAAGCTGTCATGTTTTTTCTGTAATAAATGTGATCAAACCGTTTTTTTGTTGGGTATTATGGTGAAAGGCCTTTCGACCATGGAGGAAAAAAAACGTGAACGACAAGGAAATCGTACAACTGTTCCGGGAAAGGAACGAGGATGCCGTTTCAGAAGCGAAAAAGCGTTATGAGAATTACTGTATGTATATCGCGAACAACGTTCTTCGCAACCGGCAGGATGCGGAGGAATGCGTAAACGACGCGCTTCTTTCCGCCTGGAACAGCATACCGCCGAACGACCCGGAAAACCTCAAAACTTATCTCGGCAAGCTCGTGCGTGAGACGGCGATAAACCGCTTTAAAGCAAACAACCGTCAGAAGCGCATAAAGCCGGAAATCTGTCAGTCTCTTGACGAAATAGCTGAAATAGTATCCGGCGGCGACGTTGAAGAGACAGTCGAGGGAAAAGAGTTGTCTGCTGCGATTTCCCGGTTTTTATACTCCATAGACGAAACAAAGAGGAACGTTTTTATCCGAAGGTACTGGTTTTACGATCCGGTCGACAGTATCTGCAAACGGTACGGCTTCGGAAAAAGCAAGGTCCTTATGATGCTCAAACGGACGAGGGACGACCTCGCGGAATACTTAAAGAAAGAAGGTTTTTTCATATGAAAGAAGATATGATGAGACAGGCTATCGGTGAAATTGATGACACGCTCATCGAAGGAGCCGAAAAGCAGCAAAGCACAAAACGCACACATATATCATTTTTAAAATGGGGTTCGATCGCGGCGGCATTCGTCCTCGTGATCGCTGTGGGAGTAATGGTCCTGCCGGGAATGTTAAAGACCGATACCCCGGTCGTCACACCGGATACACCGGAGGCAAGTGGCTACGGCGATGGATATGGTGATCCAAACTACCACGGAGATGAAATCGGCATGTATGAAAAATACGTGTATTCGGTCGATTCGGGAAAGTATTCTTCATATGTCCAAGGCAGAGTAATCTCAGACAAAAATGTCGGAGACAAACTGGAGAACGTAACGGTTACCGCAGGCTGGGTACGCCCTGAGGGACTTCCGCAGGCAGAAAAGGAGCACGCACGCGCGGAAATATACGAAATAAAGGGTGTATCAACGGATACCGCGGTCGCGATAAAATTTCTTGATAAGTTAGAAGCACAAACGACGGATTTCTATTACGTCATAATGAATCCGGAAGCCGATCTTACGTCCGTACAGCCCTACGTTATAACGTACGATGATAACGTGCAATACGACAGCGGCGAAATACTTGAATGATAATGACCGACGGTCTCCCGCGTTTTTCGCGGGAGATTTTTTTTCGGGGCTTGACAAAACGGGATAATTCGGGTATCATATGTATACTAAACTTGACGGGTTTTTGAAATGAAGATAAGATATTTTGCAGCAATCCTTTTCGCCGCGGCACTGCTT
>JAGDCE010000387.1 GCA_017958705.1 Clostridia bacterium | reverse complement strand
GTTCCGGGCGTTGCAGGATCGCATCCATTCATCGATTTCGCTGATCTTGAATCGCCAGGTTCGCCCGACTTTGACGCCCGGCATCCCGCGCTTATCAATCCAGGTCAAACAAGTATCGCGGGTGATGGCGAGGTATTCGCATACCTCGTTCATTGAGTACCAACGCTCAACGTTTCCCTTCGTCATATCCATAAAAAGTCTCCCTTTGCAGCAATATATATCTATTCAGTATATATAGTATCACAAAAGGCGGAAACGGTCAAGCAATTTGATGTCGAAATTTGTATAATCTCATAAAATATCAAAAGATTTTGTAGGTGAACACAAAAAACGGAGCTTGCGCGGCAGGAGCTCCACCCCCGCAACCGTACCGCTCTATCGCTTTGAATCTTTACTTTTTTGTAAATTTCAGCGAAGTATCTTTACTTCTTCACTTTCTTGCGCTTAAATAAGTAACGATATCATCGCTTTTTACGCAGAGTTTGAGAAGATCCATCTGTTTCAGGACGGCAACGGGCGCGTTGGAAGACTTGCAGCGCTGAAAGAATGCCTGCGATTCAATATCGTGCCTTTTCTCACTGAAGACAGCAAAAAGTTGTTTTATTATCGAGGTCTGTCCGAGTGGGGCAACGAAAAGGGATGGCTCACCGGCATCTGCCTCGACGGGCAGGATACGTTCAGAAAACTGCTTGCAATGTTTGAAATAAAACGTAACTAAAATAACAACGATTACAAACAAAAAGTCAGCTACGATGCGGCAAATCGTAACTGACTTATTTGTATAGATTTGATCCTCGGAGAAAAATGCGCGCAGGTGCCGTAAACACTTGATTTTGGGCGGGTCGATTTTCAGTTATGCGTTAAACGGCTTATTTGTCGCTGCGGATATTCTCGATCGATTCCATAGAACCGCCGCCGTGATCGTCGGGGTCGCGGAACTCGCCCTTTTCAACGAGACGGAGGAACGCGTCAACGACGTCGGGCGTCAGCTGCGTGCCGGAGGCCTCCTTGATGATGGATACAACCTTATCGAAATTCATACGGCTGCGGTAGGGGCGGTTGGAATACATGGCGTCGAAGCAATCCGCGACGGCGATGATCTGCGCCACGCGCGGCATTTCGGATCCCTTCAGCCCGAGGGGATAGCCGTTGCCGTCCGGCCGCTCGTGATGGGCGCGGGCGCCGATGGCGATCTCGGGCATCAGACTGATGTTTTCCAGCACGTCGTAGCCGCGGGAGGTATGGGACTTGATGAGGGCGAATTCCTCGTCGTTCAGCTTGCCGGGCTTGTTGAGAACGCTGTCCGGGATACCGACCTTGCCGATGTCGTGCATCAGCGCGATGTTGTGATACTTTTCGACCGTTTCTTCGTCGCAGCCGAGCTCACGGGAGAGCATCTCCGTATATTTTGCCACGCGGAAAGAATGGCCCTGAGTATATGTATCCTTCAGGTCGACCACTTTGGCGAACGCCTCTATGATCTCGCGTGTAAGCTTCTTGTCGCGCTTACGGCGCTCGATCAGGGTGTCCATTTCGTCGGCGCGGCGGGCGCCGATATAAAGGCGCATTCCAAGCAGGATGCAGCCGATCATGAACACTCCGGCGATGACGGCGATCTTGACTACGTAACCGTTCACGTAGTCCTTTACGCCCTGCATGGAAAGATCGGCGCCGACGTAGCAGACGCATCTGCCGGCGGAATCGAATACTGGCTCATAGCGCGTCAGGAGCCAGCCGAAAGTGTCTTCGGTCTCGATCGTGTCGACCTCGCCTCCTGTGAGAAGGGTGGGTACCAGCTCCTCCCAGCTCTCGTCGAACTCGATCAGATCGCCGAATTCGTCTCCCTCTACGGTCTCGCCGGTTTCCTCGTCGACGGAATCAAAGTCGAAGACGACGTGGCATCCGTCCTCTTTGATCTGGTAAACGTAGAGATATTGCAAAAAAGGCGTGTTGCGAAGGATGCTCTCCAGTATGTCGGCGGTGGATTCGTACTCCGCGTCCTGCCCGTTCTGCATCCATTTCTCCACCTTGTCGCCGTCGATACGGGACGCAGCGAGGCGGGCGGTGTTTTCGATTATCCGTGCGCGGTGTTCCCGCGTGGTGCGGTCCAGGATCAGCACACTGGTGACCACGACGGCGGCGACCGTCAGAAGCACCAGCAGCGCCAGCAGAAGCATCATCATCAGATGGCGGTGTTTGGAGGGGACG
>JAGDCE010000003.1 GCA_017958705.1 Clostridia bacterium | reverse complement strand
TTGACAAAGAAAAAAAAGTGTGATAAAATAAGGAAAAATAAAAAAGGAAGTGAGACTGTGGACAACTGCGACGGTAATCCCCGAAGTATCGGGTACGGTATAACTGAAAACGGCGTGCGGTTGTCGGCTCACCGCATTTGATTTTTGCGTCCTTTCCGTTATACCGTCGTCTTGATCAGAGGACGGCTTTTTGTTTTGCCGGAAATAACGGAGGTATCATATGGAGAACGAAAAAGACAAAGAAACAGAAGAACTGAAAGAAGAAGTCGCCGGGGCGGAGGTCGAGGAGACGGCGGAGGAAGCCGGGGAAGAAGTCGACTTCACCGTCGAGCACGACTACGTCGGCGAGATCATAGAGCTGATCAGATCCGGTCTGCCGGACGAGGAACTGAAGGAACAGCTCGGAAATTATCATGAAAACGACGTCGCGGGCGCTTTTGAGCTGCTGGAACCGGAGGAGCGTCAGCACCTGTACGCGATACTCGGCGCGGAGCAGTTTTCGGAGATATTCGCGTACGTTGAAAACGTCGAACAGTACATCGAGGAGATGGGCGTCAGCACCGCCGCGAAAGTCCTTGAAAACATGGACTCCGACGACGCTGTCGACATACTCGACGAGATAGACGACGAGACCGAGAAAAAGATAGTCAGCCTCATGGACGAGGAGAGCAGCCAGGACATCCAGCTCATACGTTCGTATGATGAAGACGAGATAGGCAGCCGCCTCACCACGAACTTCATACTGATAAAAAACGACCTGACCATAAAACAGGCGATGAGCTCGCTGATAGATCAGGCGGGAGAAAACGACAATATCTCAACGATATACGTCGAGGACGAGGACGAACGCTTCTACGGCGCCATAGCGCTGAACGATCTGATCCGCGCGCGCGTGCAGGACAAGCTCGAACCGCTGATCAGTACGTCGTATCCTTACGTCACCGACCATGAAAAGATAGCGGACTGTCTCGAACGCATCCGCGAATACACCGAAGACTCTTTCCCGGTGCTTTCCGAGGAAGGTAAAGTCCTCGGCATCATAACCGCGCAGGACATAGTTGAAGTGGTCGACGAAGAATTCGGCGAAGACTACGCAAAGCTGGCAGGTCTTACCGCGGAAGAGGATCTGAACGAACCTATCCACGCGAGCATCAAAAAACGCATACCGTGGCTTATTACGCTTCTCTTTCTCGGACTGATCGTTTCCTCGGCGATAGGCATCTTCGAGGACAAGGTCGTGGCTCTGCTGCCGATCATCGCGGTTTTCCAGTCGATGGTCTTCGATATGGCCGGTAACACCGGCACCCAGTCGCTTGCGGTCACGATCCGCGTGCTCATGGACGAGAGCGTTAACGCGAAAGCGAAGGCGAAGCTCGTTTTCAAGGAAGTCCGCGTGGGCTTCTGCAACGGTCTGATCCTCGGCATGTCGGCGTTCGTAATCGTCGGTCTGTACATCCTCGCGTTCAAACGCCCGGAAACTCTGACGATGCCGGTCTGGCAGTACGCTTTCACGATCTCGGGCTGTATCGCCTTCTCGCTGTTCGTCGCGATGATAATCGCCAGCCTCGTCGGCACGACGATACCGATGCTTCTGCATAAGATCGGCATCGACCCCGCCGTCGCGTCCGGCCCCATGATCACGACGGTAAACGACCTGATAGCGACGATGGTATATTACGGACTTGCGCTGCTGCTTCTGATAAACGTCTTCGGCATGGGCGTAAGGCTGCCTGTATAGGGGAATAAGATCATGCTTTTATCAACACAGACAGAGAGATTACAGAGAAAACTCGGCTATGAAGGCGCGATAAAGGTCTTATCCGGGGCGGGATTTGACGCGTACGATCTGTCTCAGTTCGGCGCCGTCGGCGAAAACGATCCGCTGCACGGCGACGGCTTCGAGGAATACGCGGCGTCGCTGCGCCGGTTTGCCGACGGTCTCGGGATAGTCTGCAACCAGTCGCACGCCCCGTTCCCGTCGAGCACCGGAGATCCGGTAAACGACGGGCAGATTTACAAGAGCATAGTCCGCTCGATGAAGATCGCGTCGATCCTCGGCGCGAAGTGCATAGTCGTGCACCCGAAACAGCATTTGCCGTACCGTCAGAACGAGGATACGCTGAAAAAGATAAACTTTGATTTTTACAAGAGCCTGATACCGTACTGCGAGCAGTTCGGCATCAAGGTCGCAGTCGAGAACATGTGGCAGATGAATCCGGTCGGCAGAAAGACGATCGTGAACAGCACCTGCGCGCGCGTCGAGGAGTTCTGCGAATACGTCGACATGCTTGACAGCGAATGGATCGTCGCGTGCCTTGACATCGGCCACGTCTCGCTGTGCGGCGAGGACATGGAGGTCATGATCCGCGGGCTCGG
>JAGDCE010000386.1 GCA_017958705.1 Clostridia bacterium | reverse complement strand
GGCTTGGGGTTGCCGGAACGGAACTTCATCACGTTGTCGGCGAAGCTCAGCGGATACTCCTTGCCGATACGCATCGCCTGCGCGCGGTGTATGCCGTCGACGACGGGGACGAGGTACTTGACGACCGCGGCACGGAATTTCTCGACGTCTTCCTTGGCGTAGCAGTTGCGGCCCATGCGGTAGTAGCCGAGCTCGGTGAAGTCTTTGTAGCCGAGCTTTTTGCCCATGGCGTCGCGCAGGTGAACGAGCTTGTCGTAGAGCTCGTCGAGCTTCGCCTGATTATCCTTATACCATTTGCCCTCTGCCTTCCAGGCGGCGAGGCGTATATCGTCGTCGGCGTCGTTCTTGTATTTGCCGAGCTGCGCGATGGTGTAGGTCCCGCCGTTGAAGGGGATCTGCGCGGAAGCGAGCAGCTTTTCGTATTCCTGAACGAGGGCGGCTTCCTGCTGAAGCTCGGGGATTATCGCTGGCGAAAACGCCTTGAGCGCGATCTCCGCGTTGACGAAGACGATTCTGCCGTACTTCTCCTCGAATTCCTTGCGGAAGGGGGAGTGCAGCAGCGCGAGCGTCCATTTCTGGTAGTATTCCTGAAGCTCGGGGAACGCGACGTTCCAGAACTTGACCTCCGCGTCGTAGAATTCGTCGCGGGTGTCGATGGTGTGGCGCACTTCGGCGAGCGACTGCATGGTGAAAAGGTGCTTTTTCAGCGTTTCCGCTTCGAGAAAGACGCCCTCGGCTTCGCCGAAGCCCTGCGCCGAGGCGAGTTTCGCGGTCAGCGACGCTATCTCGGCTTTCGCCGCTTCGACGTCGGGACGCTCATACTTCATCTCTGAAAACTTCATAATATAAATACCGCCTTTACTAAACGATCAGTTTATGGTATTATATCACCGTAGTCAGAATCATGCAAGAGGAAAATGAAAAAGCGAAGGAGGCGTCCCGATGAAAGTCACGCTGAATCCCGACGGCGAAATAGTGAATATGATACGCGAAGGTCTGGAGCGCACCGGCGGCTACTGCCCCTGCCGCCTCGACAGGACGGAGGAGTATAAGTGTATGTGCAAAGAGTTCCGCGATCAGATCAAGGATCCCGATTTCGAGGGCTATTGCCATTGTATGCTCTATTACAAGTCAAAAGACTGATGGGCGCCCGTTTTGTCAGCGGCGCAGGTGATAGCAGCTTTTTCAGGCGAATAATTATTGATTTTTTCTGCTTTCTATGATATAGTGCAGTATAAACAGTGCGAGGCTTCCGTTTCGGTAACCGCGTAAGCATATCATACTATCGTTCGGCGGCAGTTGTTAACGATGATAATTGTTCTGACTGTTTAGAAAAGAGATAATAACGGAGGGAAAAAATGAAGAAAAGAGTTTCCGTTTGTCTTGCTGTTATTCTGCTTCTGTCGCTTGCGCTTTGCGGATGCGGCGAGGGAATCAAAGTCCGCTATGTTACGACGCTGAGAAACTGGTTTTTCCAGGAAAACCCCGGCGCGAACGAGTATAACTTTTTCTTTTCGCTCCACGGCGACGACGGCGACGCTATCGACGCTGAAGTTACCGCCGACGTTCGTATCGAGGATGCGTCCGGAAACGTCCTCTACAAAAAGACGCACACTGTGACCGAAAAGGATTACGGCGATTATACGAGGCAAAATACGGAACTGCACCTCGCGTGTGTCAGGATCCCGAAATCCGCGGTCCTGCCCGGCGTTTCATCAAGCGGAAAAGCATATTTGAAAGTAT
>JAGDCE010000385.1 GCA_017958705.1 Clostridia bacterium | reverse complement strand
CGCCGACCAGTCTCACCTGATAGACAGCGAATACGGCATCGGCAGGACGCTGACGTCCGCGATGAAGGGTGTTTACGCCACCACCGCAGATGCGCTTGAGGCGATAGAGCAGCGGAGATGGAATTCCGCCTACGCCGGCGTGGACGCCCGCCTCGGCGTCGTCAGCGCGGAGGAGCCTGAGCGTAACTACGTCCAGCTCCCGCTCGAAGGCACGCAGTGGGCAGAAATGATGTTCGACCGCGAGGGTTATTGCGTGCTGCTGTCGCAGCTGCTCGACGGCACGCTGACCGTTTCCGGCGATATCGACAGCGAGCCTGTTCTCGCTTCTGCCACGGTCGATTATATCGAGCTCTTCCGATAAGCGCCGGCGAATACCGCAAATATAAAACCGGACAAACAAACAGGGCTCCCGCATTCGGGAGCCCTGTTTAATTATACTTTTCGGTTTCTGAGAGCGATCAGATCGACGCGGCGAGTTTGGCGGCGACGCGGAGGATCTTCAGCGCGTCTGCAACGGTGATCTCGCCGTCGTTGTCGGTGTCGCCTATCAGCATATCCTCCTCCGTAGGCCGGACGAGCTTTGCCGCGATACGCAGCGCTTTGAGCGCGTCCGCGACGGTGATCTCGCCGTCCTTGTCCATATCGCCCTTCGTGTAGATCGGCTGGTTCTCCGAAGTGTCGATCATTATGAAGAATACCGACGCCGATTTGTAGCCGTTCGTAACGGTCAGCGTGTATTCGCCGACCTTATGTACCGGCGCGCCGTCGTAAGGCGTTCCGTTCAGCGTCGCCGTACCGACGTTCCACGAAGGCGCCGCGGTTTCGCCGTTCAGCAGGTCGAAGACCTGACGCTCGGATACGCCGCTGATAACAGGCGCGGGTGTTTCGTCGGTCACTGTGAATGTCACGGTAGCTTCGGTGCCGTGGTTGTTAACGGTCAGCACGTGAGTGCCCGCGGTCGAGATGGGCGTCCCTGCGACGTAGTATTCGCCGTCGAGGAAAGCCATACCGCTGTCCCAGGACGCGGAAGGCGCTTCGCTTTCCGTAATATCATAGTTCGCGCCGTCGGCGACGCCGGAAATGACAGGCGTTTCGCCCGGTTCGGTATACGCTGTGAGTTCGGTGAAAACTAACATTCCCTTAGCGCCCTTGCCGGAGAAACCGATGGTGTTGAGCTTCGTCAGATCGAGCGTTTCTTCGCCGGAATAGTGGGTGAAATCCGAGAATGGTATGTTGATATATTCGCCGGTCGTGGTGATCTTCGGCAGGGAAGCGCTGAACATGAAGCTGCCTTCATCGCCGGTATAGCCGATGTAAATCACGCCGTTAGACTGCTCTTTTGTCAATCCCTTCGCCCAGATCGAGATACCGTCGCTGTTCGAAAGGTCCGCGCCGAACGGGTTCTGCCCGACGACCTCTCCGTCGCTCGTGGTGTTGAACATTTTCCACGCCGTAGTCGAGCTCGCGTTTATGCACAGGGACTGCGTCACGTTCGGGGTCACGGAGATCGAAGACGAGGTGAGGCTCAAGGAGGCTTTCGTAACGGACATCTGCGCAACGTCTTCGGAGGTCCAGCCTTCGAAACCGTGCAGGACCGCGCTGCTGCCGGGGAGTTTGACCAGGCGGTTCGCGGCGCTGTTTATCGCCGCGACGCGTTCCGCTATCGCTTCGTCGGTCGGAGCGTTGTCGCGGAGCTGTTCGTTGGCGCTTTCCAGAGCCAGGCGCAGCGCGGCGACGCTTTCATGCGTGTATTCCGATACGTTGATCTCCTTAGCGGCAAGTATCGCGTTATAAAGCGGAGTCTTATTCGTCATCGGAAGGATCTTCCAGAAATAGGCAGTGTCGTTTTGCTGTATCGGGGCCGCGAGCACGTAGGAGCCGTCTGCGGATATAGCGACGTCCGCGAGACTCGTTCCTTTTTTGCCGGTCGCGGTCGCGACGAGGACGTTGAGCAGGCCTCCGCTTCTGTCGTATACGCGCACAGTCCCGTCGAGCGAGCAAACGGCGATGCGGTTGCCGTCGAACGAGAATTTCGCGGAAGTCGTCATCTGCGTGAAGCCGTCAAGCAGCGCGATGAGTCTGCCGCTGCCGAGGTCGAAGAGCCTGGCGTTGTTGTCGCTCGACGACGCGACGAGTCTGCTGCCGTCAGGGGATACGTCGATGCAGGAGACGGAAGCGCCGTCGGGATTTTCAACTGTCATTGTCGTTGCGCCGGTCGCCGCGTCATAAACCGCGATATCGCCGGCTTCGTTTGAAGCGGCGAATCTTGTGTCGTTCGGGAGGAATTCGATCCCGCGAACGGTCGCGCCCATATCGACGTCTCTTATCACCTCGAGGGAAGCGGCGTCGATAACGTAGATTTTGCCGGATGACGTTCCCGCGGCGATCAAGGCCCCGTCGTCGGAAACGGATATCGCTCTGACGTCGGAACCGATATAAATCTTCTTGCGCAGGTTGCCGCCGGAAGTGCTGAAAACGTAAAGATATCTGTTATCGGCCGCTCCGTCCGCCTGGTGGTCGTTTCTGCCGCCGGCATAGATGACCGATTCGTCTGGCGAGAACTTAAGCGCTTCGAAATAAACGCCGGGAGCGCTCGCGTAGACTCTTTTGGACAGATTCGCGGACTTGTAGATAACGATGCCGCTCGCTCTCGATCCCGCGGCGAAGTATTTGCCGCTCTTTGAGTATTCGATGGCGTAAAGGGGGCCCGCTTCGGTGTTTTCGTAATACTCTCTTTCACCGGTCTTTGCGTTGTGCTGGAATATCCTGCCTTCGCGTTCAACGACCGTGATGTAATCGCCGTTAGGGGATGCGGCGACCTTGGAAGCGCCTTTATCGCCGATGCCGCTTACGATCTTTGTGCCTTCAACGGCGTCGAGTTCTACCGTCTCGGCGGAAACGGACATGTCTGAGGAGCGCTTTGAAACGCGTACGTAGTCTATATAATACTCCGACGTATCCGCGGTGTTTTCATAGATCTCGTTGTTTCCGGGACCGCGGATGGAGGTGTTGAGTATCAGATAATGCGGGTTGTCGCCGTAGCCCCAGCGCATGCTGTCGGTATTCAGATTCATCGAGACGTACTGCATGCCGTCAAAGTAAATGCGGAGCTGGTTTTGCTCCCATTCGAGCCCGTACGTGTGATATGCGTCTCCGAGGCTGACGTTGTTCTTGTTATATATCTCAACGCCCTTGACGAACTCATAGCCGCCGTCGGAGTAGTCGGAAGTCCAGTGCAGCGTGCCGTAAAGCTTGGAATCCTCTTTGTCACCGCCTACGAGCTCCATTATATCGATCTCGCCGCACTGCGGCCAGGTGCCGTTGACGCCCATCATCCAGAGCGCGGGCCAGATCCAGTAGCCGGTCGGCAGCTTAGCGCGCATCTCGACCTTGCCGTAGGACATGTAGAAATGGCCCTCTGTCGTCAGATAAGCGCCCGTCATCGGGAAACCGCTGTAATTCTCTTTTCTCGAGACGATCACAAGGTCGCCGTTGCTGACGTAGACGTTGTTGGGGTGGTCTCTGAAGAACACGGGCTCTGTGTCGCCGCGGTTGTGCGTGTTGTATACGTACCACTTGCTGCGATCGACCGCGTCGCCGTCGAACTCGTCGTTCCATACCTGATCCCACGTTCCGTAAACGCACTCATAAACGTCCCAGACCTGCTGGACGACCGACGCCTTCAGCGAATTGCTGGTGTAATTGAGATACATGGAAGAGGCCGACGTGAGAGATATTTTGAAGCCGTTTGAAGATCTCGCGACTCTCCAGTCCTGACTGGTATCGTTGAGGTTTAATACCTCGACGGAGAGCTTGTAGTTGAGCACGTTATAAGACGCGGAAAGCGCAAGGGAACTGTCTTTGTTGATTATCTTGAAGGTGCCGTCGGCGAGGCGGTATATCTGCCATTCCTGGCAGGGGTCGCAGTCGCGGCGCGCCTGCATCGTTACCTCGAGGCCCGACTGCTTGTTGACAAGGCGGTTTTCATAACCGGTCGAGGTCATTCTTTGCGTGTCGGTTGTGGCGGGGGAGACGGTGAGCGCGAGATCGGACGACGTGTCAACTATTTTATAGTAACTGTTGGAGGATACGGAGACGGCCTTGACTTCTTGGTATTCCCGCTTTTCGGAGGAGAGGATATCTTCGTTGAAGCAGTGCAGGTCGGACACGCGGGCAATGAAGCCGGGTTTCACTCCGTCAAAGGAAAACGCTATGTAATTGAGGTTCTCGAGATCGACGCCGGTGCCGACCGCGTCGTAGTCCGCGGTGAAGAACTCCCAGTCTATAGCGACGTAGCCGTTTTTGACGGGTATCCCTGCCGCGGTGTAGGTCTTTCTGCCGTCTGCGCTTCTGACGCCGACGGAAACGCTCATCGTGCTCACGAGCGAAAGATCGGTAAAGTCGGCGAAAAAGCGCAGGCCCGCCGTGTCGGCAATATTCGCGGTGAATACCGGGGAGCCGTCGACCGCGGAATCGGAAGCTGCGTTTGAAAAGAACGCCGTGCTCTTGCCGGCGGTCACGATCTTGACGGCGGGGCCGTTTGAAGCCTCGGCGTCATAAAAGACCGCGCATCCGGAGGTGTCGGTAAAGGAGGAAACGGTCGCGGCGTCCCAAGCAGCGAAGCCGGCGACGTCGCACCTTTCGGGCGAGGCGACGGGAACGTATCCGTTGAGCGCGGCGGTGAGCAGGGATTTCGCGGAGTTGACGTCGGCCAAAGGTGCGGAGCTTTCCTTGATGATTGCTCCGGCGGCGTCGTAGGCCGCCTTCAGCTGTCTGCGCGAAGCGTGTGTCCCGTCGCAGTAAAGCAAAGCGGCCGCTTGCGAATAAAGCTGTTCGAGTTCAGCTCCGCCTGCGGCGGAAGCGGGAATTATCGCCGCGGGCAGAAGCAGGGCAAGGCACAAAGCGGCCGAAATGATCCGTTTGACAATTTTCATCGGTTTTCCTCCAGAAGTATAACTATGATCGCAAAAAAGCGCATAAAACCACATTTTCGTATATATTTTATCAGAATACAGCTCATTATTCTTGTCGTTATGTGATATTTTTATTGATTTGTGATATTTTACTGCAATTACCGCCTTTTAAAATACAAAACAGAGGTCCGGTTGTCAGGAAAAAACGGCTTCATTGATAACCCGCAAACGTGGATTATGTGTTTTTAACAAAAAAAATTATATTTTTAGAAAAAAACTATTGACATTTGCACATCCGTCTGTTACAATATAACCGTAAAGAACAGACGGACTCCCGGAAGGGATATTTCGTCGGAAAGGAAAGGGGGCGATTCCCATGTACACCTCAAATACCGCCACGTCGGCGGCGCGTTGTGCAGGCGGCGCTCTCGTTGAAACCGCCTGACTCGGATCAGGGCGGTCACTTCATTTGAATACCGCGGCGCTCTATCGGGCAATATCGAGAAGCGCGCCGCCGACGTACAAGAACAAAATAAGCGAAAAGGAGAAATCACCAAGGAGACCTAAGTTACTCAGATTTTCCGCTTATCCCGCACGCTGCGGACTTGAGAAAGGTTCTTAATTGTGATTGTACCTAACAACGCACGGGGCTGCTGAAAGGCAGCCCCTTAGTTTTGTTTATCATACAAAAAGACGGGCCGGAGATACGGTCCGTCTTTTGCATTTGGTCGATTATTTATTTCGCGTCTTCTTTTCTGATGTCGACGCGGCGGATCTTGCCGCTGATGGTCTTTGGCAGCTCGTCGACGAACTCCACGATGCGCGGGTACTTATACGGCGCGGTGTGCGTCTTGACGTAGTTCTGAACTTGCTTCTTCAATTCGT
>JAGDCE010000384.1 GCA_017958705.1 Clostridia bacterium | reverse complement strand
CTTCTACAAGCCCGTAAGCTACGACAATATCCCCGCTCCCGCCATGCCGAAGGAATACGATCCCAACGATACGACGGCTGAGGAAACGCCCGAGGTGACGACGGCGGAGGAGGTTACGACGGAAGAGCAGACCGATGCTCCCGATACGACCGAAACGACCGATACTGAAAAGGACGACGCCACCGAAATAACAACGGACACAGCGCCCGATACGACGGGCGGCACTGAACCCGCAGGCAGCGGTCCGAACGCCGGACTTATCATCGGCATCATCGCCGGCGCTGTCGTGCTGATAGGCGTGATCGCGTTCATCATAATCAAGGCAAAGAAGAAGAAATAAAAGAAATAAGGAAAACGGACGGACGCGTCTTATACCGTCCGTCCTTTCCGTTATCCGGCAGGCGGCGAACACGCCCCCGGTGTGAAAGGCTTTTGATATGTCATTTGTATATAAGCACGTAATAATAATAGGCCTTGACGGCGCGGGCAATTTCTACCGCAACACGGAAGCGCCGAACATAAGAAAAATGTACGCCGAAGGATTCGGCACCGACTACTGCGTCACGACGATCCCCACGGATTCCGCGGAATGCTGGGGCGGGATGCTGCTCGGCGTCGGTCCGAAGGTCCACGAGCTGACGAACGGCACGATAGACGACACCCCCTACGGCCACAGGGACGAGCATCCGACGATCTTCCGGCTGATAAGGGACCGTTATCCCGATTATGAGCTCGGCTCGTTTGCTAACTGGATACCGATAAACACGCGCATAGCGGACGAAGATATCGGAATAACGAAGGATACCGGACCCGACGACGTGCTGACGGATAAGATCTGTGATTACATTAAGGCGAAAAAGCCGAATTTCCTGCTTATCCATCTCGGCTCTATGGACGACGCCGGTCACGCGTACGGCTACGACACGGAGCCGTATCTGAAGGAGCTGACCGTCAACGACGGATACGTCGGAAAGATACGCGGCGCAATAAAGGAAGCCGGCATCGGGGACGACGCGCTCGTCATCGCGACGACCGATCACGGCGGCATCGGCAGAGGTCACGGCGGCCCGACGGAGCAGGAGAAATACGTTTTCTTCGCCGCAGTCGGCAAAACGGTCGTAAAAGGCTCGGACGCCGCGGTAAGGACGATAGATCTGCCGGCGATAGTCGCTCACGCTCTCGGCGTGCCGGCGGATCCGCTGTGGGAATCAAGGGTGCCGGAAGGCCTTTTCGATCAGTGAAGCGGAGGTCTTTTCATGGCTTATAAGTATAAACACGTGATAATGGCAGGCATCGACGGGGCGGGCGTGTTTTTTCACAAAGCAAAGACCCCGCTGATCCGCAGTATGTTCGAAAAAGGCGCCGGGGCTGATCCGGCGCTGACGGTCTTTCCGACCGAATCGGCGCAGTGCTGGTGCACGATGCTTACCGGCATAATGCCGGAGGAGCACGGGCTGACGATGGATAACATCGGAGAAATCGAATACAAAGGCAAAGCGGAGCATCCGGATATCTTCGCGCTGATAAGAAAGGCGCATCCGGAGGCGAAGCTCGCGTCCTTCGCTCACTGGTCTCCGATAAACACGGGCATCGTCGACGACGGGATCGGAGTCGTCAAGGATACGGGAAAGGACGATTATCTGATGGAGAGGGCGTGCGCGTACGTCAAAGCCGAGCTGCCTGAATTTCTTTTCATACATTTCGACTCGGTGGACGATCACGGCCACGGTTACGGCTACGGCTCCGAAAAATATCTCGCCCAGCTCGATCTGGTCGACGGTTACACCGCGCGGGTGTTTGAAGCGGCCGCGGAGGCGGGGATCGCAGACGACACGCTTTTCATCGTGACGACGGATCACGGCGGTATAAACGGAAGCCACGGCGGATGGTCTGACGAAGAAAAATACGTGTTCTTCGTCATGACCGGCAAAACCGTCAGAAAATGCGCGATCCCGGAAATGAACGTAAGGGAGATACCGGCGATAATCGCATACGCGCTCGGCATCCCCGGCGTCGCCGACGCGGACGGTAAGGACCCCGGCAGGCTGTTCACGGAGTAAAGGCTTGCCGAATCGCGAAAAAGTTATGCGGACGGGCGCGTCTATGACCGCCCGTCCGCGTTCTTTTCCGCCGTTTTGCCGCCCGGGACGCCGGTGGCGTGAAAGATTTTACATATCAAAAAACAAACGTACTTGACAACGGCGGTCATACGTGGCATAATGGATACGGGGACGCACGCCGGCGAGGCGTAAGCCTCCGCAGATATTCGATATATGAGGAGCAGAGGATGAAAAAAACGAAAAAAAAGCTGTTCGTCGTATCCAACGCGCATCTTGACACGCAATGGAACTGGACGATCCAGGACACGATCAGGGACTGCGTGAAAAACACGCTTGAGCAGAACTTCAGACTCTTTGAGAAGTATCCGCATTACAAAATGAATTTCGAGGGGGCTTTCAGATACAAGCTCGCCAAGGAATATTATCCGGACCTTTACGAGAAGCTGAAAGGATACGTCGCCGAGGGGCGCTGGAACGTCGCCGGCAGCCAGTGGGACGCGAGCGACGCGAACGTGCCGTCGTCCGAGGCGTTCATGCGCCAGATCTTATACGGCAACGGCTTTTTCGAGTCCGAGTTCGGCAAAAAGAGCACTGACATTTTCCTGACGGACTGCTTCGGCTTCCGTTATTCGCTGCCGTCCATCGCCGCCCACATGGGGCTGAACGGCTTTTCGACGCAGAAGCTCGTCTGGGGCGTCGGCTCGCCGATCTACAAAAAAGACGGCACCGTCGGCAGACCCGTGCCGGACAGGGAATCGCCGCGAATGGACCTCGGAAAATGGATAGGTCCGGACGGCAATTTCGTCATCGGCTCCTTCCTTTGCGGCGACTACACGATGCGCTTCGAGCGCGACGGCAGACCGATACACGAGCGCGAAGAATATAAGAACATGGTCGACCACAACGGCAAATACGCCGGCGTGCCGTACAAGATGCTGTACTACGGAACGGGCGACTACGGCGGCTCGGCGACAGACGAGTCCGCGAGATACGTAAACGACGCGATCGATCAGAACGGCCCGGACAAAGATTTCGAGGTCGTGGCCGGCAGGACCGACGAGATATACAACTCGCTGACCGGATCGCAGATAGAAAAGATGCCCGCGTACCGCGGCAATCTGCTGATACCGCACGGTTTCGGCGCGCTCACCTCACACACGATAAACAAGCGCTGGAACAGAAAGAGCGAGCTGCTCGCGGACGCCGCGGAGCGCGCGGCGAGCGCGGCGATGTGGCTCGGCACAAAATATCCGAAAGAGCGGATAGATTTCGCGTGGAAGCTTTTCCTGTGGCATCAGTTCCACGACGATCTGCCCGGAACCTCCATCCTCAACGCTTACAGATTCACGTATAACGATTACGTCATCGCGCAGAACATCCTCGCGTCGGAGCTTACCGCGTCGGTCGGCGCCGTCGTCTCTGCGCTCGACACCGACGTCAAGGGTGATCCGGTCGCGGTATACAACCCCGTTTCGTTCGCCCGCACCGACGTCGTGACGGCTCCGCTGCCCGCGGGCGCGAAATACGCAAGAGTCTTTGCTCCGGACGGCGGGGAAGTACCGTCGCAGGTCTGCGTAAGAGACGGCGAAAAGCGCGTGCTGTTCGCCGCGACCGTCGCGCCGGTCAGCTTCACGGTGTTCAGCGTCGAGGCGTCGGATACGCCCTGCGCGCTTTCGACCGGGCTTTCCGCGTCGCTCGACCGCATTGAAAATGAAAGATACAAAGTCACTCTCAACGGCGACGGCAATATCTGCTCGGTGTATGACAAAAAGCTCGGCAGAGAACTGCTGTCCGCGCCGTCCTCGCTCGGCATAAGAGAGGACAACAACACGCGCTGGCCGTCGTGGGAGATCAAATACGAAGACACGAAACTGCCGTTCAGGGACGTCGGCGGCGTCTGCTCCGTCGAGGTGACCGACAACGGTCCCGCGCTCGTCGCGCTGCGCGTCACCAGACGTGACGGTCTTTCGGAATACGTACAGACCGTGTCGCTCTGCGCCGGCGGCGGCAGAGTGAACGTCGACAACGAGGTCGACTGGCACGAGCGCAGATCGCTGCTCTCCGCGGGATTCCCGCTCGCGGCGGCCAACGAGACCGCGACGTTCGATCTCGGGCTCGGCTGCGACGTCGGCGGCAGCACCGACTCTTTCCCGTATTTCCAGCACCTCGTCCATCAGTGGGCGGATCTTACCGATAAAGACGGAAAATTCGGAGTATCGATACTCAACGACTGCAAATACGGCATGGAAAAGCCGAACGACAACACGCTGCGCCTGACGCTGATCCACACGCCCAAGGGCAATTTCAAATACATATCCGGTCAGGACTGGCAGGATCACGGGAAGAATATCTTCAGATACGGATTCACCTCGCACGGCGGCGACAGAAAAGGCGTTGCGGCGGAGGCGGCGTGCCTCAACAGCCCGCTGACGGCGTTTATCGTACCGAAGCACTCCGGCAGAAGGAAGTTCGTCAGCTTCGCTTCGCTCAACAACAGCAACGCCGTAATCAGGTGTGTCAAGCGCGAGGAAAAGGGCGGCCGCCTGATCGTCCGCGTGCAGGAGACGTCCGGCAAAGAACTGAGCAACGTCCGCCTTAAGCTCGCCGCCGATATAATCGACGCCTGCGAGACGAACGGCTACGAGGAAGGATGCGGCGCCGTCGCGTTCGGCAGACACTCGATAACGTTCGACATGAAACCGTATTCGGTGAAGACGTTCGCGGTGCGGATCAAAGAGAAAAAGCCGGCGGGTGACGTCTGCGTTCCGGTGGCGCTCGCATACGATAAGCGCGTGACGACGCCTCAGCACGACGTCGGCGCCGGAGAATTCGGCAAAGGCATCTCGATCCCGGAGGAGATATACGATAACAGAGTCGAATGCGCCGGAGTTCGCTTCATTTTGGGCGGGGCCGGAGGAGAGAACGCGCTCGTCTGCCGCGGTCAGAAGATAAAACTGCCCGGAAAGACTAAAAAAGCGCTGATCCTCGCCGCCTCTGCCGACGGCGACACGACGGCGACGTTCAGGGCCGGCAGGAAAAAGGTGACGCTTAAAATAAGCGATTTCAGTGAAAACGTCGGCTGCTGGGATCAGGCGGCCGCCGGCGATCAGGCGTTCATAAAGCGCGACACGGTGGCGGTCAGCTATTCGCATACGCATGATGCAAACGGCGACAGACTGTATAAATTCGCAAACGTCTTCATGTATGAAACAGACATGGACGGCGCGACGACGCTGACTCTGCCGGACTGCGAAAATATCATAGTCACGGCGATAACGGCGCTCACCGACGGAAGAGCAAACGCCGTCCCGACAGCGCCCCTGTACGACAAGGTCGACGGCGACAAGCCTCTGCACCGCCTGACCGCGGTCGGCATGGGCGGCAGCGGCTTCTACCGTGAGGGCAGTCTGATACGCTTGTACGCACAGCGCTGCGTACCGAACGGAGCGCTGCTGGGCTTTGACGGCGACGCCGAGATCGTGTGGCAGGAGGACGTGCAGGCGATGATCAGGATCGGGTCTGGCGACGCGACCGTCCGCCCGGTGTACAGCGATCTCGGAAAGAACCTCGTGCTCGGAAAGCCCTGCAAGACGAGCGGCTTCAGAAGCCCAGGCGAGACCGGCGAGAAAGCGCTTGACGGCGAATGCGGCACGAAATGGTGCGCCGCGGTGCAGGACGGCGCGGCGTGGCTCGAGGTCGATCTCGGCAAAGTCTGCACGGTCAACAAGTGGCTCGTGCTCCACTGCGGCGAGTTCGACGACAGAAGCGACATCACCTCCGCCTTCCGCCTCGAATACAGGCAGAGATCGGACGGCGCGTGGAAGACCGCCGACAGCGTCGAGGGCAACACCGAGATATTGACGCTGCGCGACTTCCCTGAGGTCAGGGCGAGATACGTCAGACTTTACGTCACGAAGCCGTGCATCTGTTCCGACATCTACACGAGGATCTGTCAGCTGCAGATCTACGGAAAAGAAAACTGAATATGAAAACGGCGTCCCTTTCGGGGCGCTCTGAAGAACAGAAAAAACCGGCTGATTGAAGGAAATCGATCCTTGTTCAGTCGGTTTTTTGTCACATTCTCCTGCAGACAGGACGTTTGTGTGCCAAACGACAAAATTGAATGATGTTTGCCCTTTCGGGCAAATGATGATTTGCGGTTTCACCGCAAAATGATGAGATGAGTTCCGTCAATGTGCCATAGGCACTCGTCATTCGGCAAAGCCGATCATCATGTGCGAAAGCACTCATCATGTTCCGCGTGAGCGGAACTCATCATTTGCCGAGTGTCCGTTGGGACACTCGGCATTCGGGGCGCCGTTCGTTCATCTTCCTCCTCTCCCCCCGCGGCAGCCGTCGCTGCAGTAGGTGAAGAGTATGAGCGCGATTATTATGATGAACCAGATATTATCATCGTCAAAGATATCGCATAAACAGTTCATTGTGGACCTCCGGATCGTATTATGGATTAAGCATCCGATACTATAATATGATCCGGCGGTCTTTTTGCCACAGCTAAAGCAGCCGCCTGTCCCTGCTGCCGTATCTTACGGCGCGCGACGCCAGCACGGCGTTTTTTATATGCGTTATCTCGTCTACGTAATACCAGAGCGATCCGTCGGCCGCCCTGTGTTCGCTTACTATGACCTCCATGACGTCAATGCGCGGGGACAAAGACGTCTTATGGTCGAACAGATACTGCTTCGCCGCGGCGGCGACGGCGGTCTGCTTTCTCTCATCCACGGCGGACGCGGGTCTGCCGTAGCGCAGGCTCTGACCGTTGTATCTCGTCTTGACTTCGACGAAAATAATGTTTTTTTCGTCGTATGCGACTATGTCGAGCTCGCCGCCCGGCACGTAGTAGTTGCGCGCGGCGACGGTGAAGCCTTCTTCGCGCAGGCGGTCGGCGGCGACGCTTTCGCCGAAATATCCGAATTCCCTGTTAGTCATCTTTCAAAAACTTCAAAAACGTCATCCTGTGTTCGGGACACGGTCCGTACGTCCTCAGCGCTTCCATGTGCTCCTTCGTGCCGTAGCCCTTGTGCCGGGCGAAGCCGTACTGCGGGTATTTTCCGTCAAGCTCGTAACAGAGCCGGTCACGGCTGACCTTCGCGAGCACCGAAGCGGCGGCGATCGACGGACATTTCGCGTCGCCTCCGACTATAGTCTTCGCGGCGACGGTTATCCCGCGCTTGCAGTTGCCGTCTATCAGCGCGAAATCCGCCGGCACGGACAGCCCGTCTATCGCGCGCTGCATCGCCAGCATCGTGGCGTTTAAAATATTCAGTCGGTCAATCTCCTCCGCCGACGCGTACGCCACGCAGTACGAGACCGCGGCGGCGGTTATCTGCGGAAACAGGGCTTCGCGCTTTTTCTCGGTCAGCTTTTTGCTGTCGTTGAGCCCTTCGATGACGGTATATGGCGGCAGTATCACAGCGGCGGCGCATACCGGACCCATGAGCGGACCTCTGCCCGCCTCGTCGACGCCGCAGACGCTGACGTATCCGGCCTCGCGCGCCTCGTCTTCATAAATGAATTCAAGCATTTTTCGGACGCTCCAGAGTGATCCTGCCGATCTTTCCCGCCCTGAACTCGTCGAGCAGCAGATCGGCGCATCTGTCGACGTTTATGTCGCCGCCTTTCAGCAGCAGACCTCTTTTTCTCGCCACAGCCTCGAATATCTCGTAAGGCTCGGCTTCGGCGACGAAGGCTTCTTCAAGCTTGTACCTTTCGCATAAAAGCTGCGGATAAAGCGCTTTCAGCCTCGCGCACAGCGCGTACGCGACGCTCTCCGTCTGCACGACCTCGTCTTTGACGGCGCCTGTCATGCTGAGATTCTCGCCTACCTCGCGCTCGTCGAATTTCGGCCAGAGCACGCCCGGCATATCGAGCAGGTCGATCCCGAGCGACGTAGTGACCCACTGCTTCGCGGTCGTCACGCCGGGGCGGTTCTCGACCTTCGCCGATTTGTTTTTGGCGAGCTTGTTTATAAGCGACGATTTACCGACGTTCGGTATGCCGACGATCATCGCCTTTAGGTGTCTGCCGGACATCCCTTTTTCCTCGTACCGCTTAAGCTTGTCGGCGAGGACAGTGTTCACGGCGTCGCGCATGCGGTCGAGTCCGTATCCGGT
>JAGDCE010000383.1 GCA_017958705.1 Clostridia bacterium | reverse complement strand
TTACGACGCGCCGCGGGGAATGCTATCAGCGTTATCCGCCTCGCCGCCTGGCTGGCCAGCATCGCCGGCAGCGCGCAGCCGCCGATATACGCAAGTGCGTTCGGGAAATAATACGCGTCAGCCCACAGCGAGCCGCGGTATATCACGAGCGCGGACAGATAGTAGATCGCGATGAAGAACAGCGCGACGGGTATCGTCATTATCAGCATCGACACGATCAGCCGCAGGATCTGCGTGCGTATCGCCGCCGTGCCGTCGCCGGTCGTGTCCGCCGCACGTTCGACCGGCTCGTACCGCTCCGTGAGCGTCGCCATGAACGACATGAGCCGTATCTGGTAGTACGTTTTGAAACGCATCCGGCGCATCGCGTCGTACGCGGCGTTGTAATTGCCGCGCAGATAGCTTCCGTAGGCGCGCGAGGCGTAAAAAGCGTTGTCGCTTCTGCAATAACCGTCGAGATACCCTTCGATATCCTCCCCGTCCTCGCCTCCGGCGCGAAGTATGTCGCGCCCGTAATACGAATTGACGGAATCCGAGAATTTGTCGAAAACGTTGTCGAGCGCAACCTTGCTGTGCGCGAGCCTGTCGAGGCGCGGCAGCAGATCCCCGATCATCGGGCAGAGCGCGTCCGTCACCGTTTTCATCCGCTCGGGACTCTCGATATACGCGAAGTAATAACAGCGGAAATCCTTTTCGTCGACGACGTACATAAGATCATACGGCGAATATTTTATATACGGTCTGTTCCGGTCGAATATCAGCCGGAAAGTGAGCATGCTGAAAACACCCGACCCGCGCGCCGTGTAAACGTATTCGATATCGTATTTCGCGTAGCTTGCCGTGCATATCATGCGGGTAAGCTGTTTTCCGTCACCTTTGCCGGAATATTCGGCTCGGCTCTCGAAATTGTAGGCGCCGCTTTCCTCGGAGAATTTCGCGATCCCTTCAAAAAACGCGTCCGCTATAAGGTTTCTTTTCTTCATATCGTGTCGATCCGGGATTTTTCCGTTATTATACAACCGTTTTCCGCGTTTGTCAAGACGCGGCGTGATTTATCTTATATCCGATCTTCTGAAACGCAGTATGCCGATCACGGTGAACAGCACCACCCACGCGACGACGGCGACAGTGAATACCGGCACGATGCCGGAGCTTTTTATATCGCCGACGAGCAGCGTCTGCGCGAACGTCGGAAAGACCGCGCAGACCGGCAGTATCTTTTCCGGCAGCGCCTGCGCGACGCTTGCGACGAGCTGGAATATCGTACCAACAATGATCGGGAATACTATGCTGACGACGAGCGACAACGGCACGCTCTTCAATAAGAACACGATCATGACCGTGATCGCCGTGTATACCGCGTACATCAGCACGGATACGACGAACAGCGAGACGATCTCGCCCGCGCTCATCTTTAACGCGCCGAACATCGCGACGGTCGCGACGGCGCATACGGCGGAATAGATCAGAGCCGCGGACAGCGCGAGGATCTGTGAGGTTATCAGCATTGACAAATAGACGGCCGAACGCTTTTTACCCGCGATGATCTTGTTTCTTATGATGCCGTTGGCGAACTGCCTGCAGTTGTAGAAGCAGACGACGCCGCAGATGATGAGGCCGTAGCCCTCGTTCAGCGGCAGCACCGATTTGAACACGAGATCGGAGTCCATATACTCCAAAATCGAGGTGAGCGGCACCATCATGTCGCCGAACTGAGAAGGATCCGTCTGCTCGAGCAGTTTGACGAATTCGATCAGACCGTAGTACATCAGCGGCATCAGAATGCCCGCGAGCACCGCTCCGGCGAACAGGAGATACATCGCCTTGCCGCGTCTCAGATTGAAGAGATCGGCGGAAAGAAGCTCTTTCATACGGCGCCTCCTTTCAGATGCAGATAATACGTTTCAAGCGTCTGCTCACGCGTTTCAAACGAGCTTACGTCGAGCGTCGAGACTGCCGAAAACAGCTTGTTGTAGTCGAACGGTCCCTTCAGCGTGTAAGAGTTTCCGTTCGCCGAAACGCCGGTGACCGCGTCTTCGGCGAGGAGCCTGTCGAATTTTTCCGCCGCGCCCGGCGTCTCCGTTACCACGGTCACGGTCTTGCCGAAACGGCGCCTCAGCTCGTCGGCTCTGACCGTCTCGACTATGACTCCGTGATTTATGAAGATATAATACGTCGCAAGCTGCGACAGCTCGCTGAGTATATGCGAGGATACGAGCAGGGTTATGTGCTTTTCATATGCGAGTCTTTCGAGCAGACCGCGCAGATCGACGATGCCCTGCGGGTCGAGCCCGTTCGTCGGCTCGTCGAGGATCAGCAGATCGGGAGCGTTGAGCAGCGCCATCGCGATGCCGAGGCGCTGTTTCATGCCGAGCGAGAAATTCCTGACCCGCTTTGATCCGGTATCGGCAAGGCCTACCGTCTCGAGCGTCTTCAGGGCTTCCTTTTCATCGCAGCCGCAGAGCCGCGCCTGGAACCTTATATTGTCCCCGGCGCTCAGATTGCTGAAAAAGGCGGGGCTTTCGACCATCGCGCCGATCCTTATGTCCTTGTGAGTGAAGCTGACGGAGCCCGACGTCGGGAAAGCGATCCCCGTGAGCATGCGCAACAGCGTCGTTTTGCCGGAGCCGTTCTCTCCCACGAAGCCGATTATCTCGCCCGCGGGCAGCTGCAGCGTGACATTGTCGTTCGCGAGCGTCTTTTTATACTGCTTCGTCAGCTGTGAGGTCGTTAAAATGATGTTTTCCATATAAATTCTCCGTTATCCGTTGCCGCCGCGCGGCGTGTATAACAAAAAGCCGGAAACCTTGCGGTCCCCGGCTTTTTCTTCATTAAAGCGGTTTTGCTCGCCTGAGGCGTTTTCACGCTGCGGCTGTTCGGGAACCTGCTTTATGCAGATTCTTTCAATCGAT
>JAGDCE010000382.1 GCA_017958705.1 Clostridia bacterium | reverse complement strand
GTTGCCGACCCCTGCAGGCCGGCCGCGCGCCCCATCTGAGATGGGAGGGGAACAGGGGGTTTGGGGGTTATTGAGGGGTGGGGACCCCCAAAGAATGTCGCGCAAGCGACTCCTTAATGCCCGCGGGCAATTCATGTCGGCAGACAATTCATGTGCGTCAGCACAATTCACGCGCCGTACGGTGCAATTCATCATATACGTCGAGGCCGCCGACCCCTGCAAGCATACTTCACGTTTTGCCCGCAAAACACTTCACAAAAAAAGCCGCAGCGGGGCACTTGCCATAGAGCAGGTGTCCCGCGTGGTTTACTTGCGGTTTTATGGAATGGAAAAGTACATTACTGACGGAAGAATCTGCAGTTTTACCACATTCTCCCCGACACATATCAAAGGGCGTATAAACTAACTTATCTGATCAAAGCATTAAAATCTTCACGCTCTCGCAGCGGATCAAAAACTGTTTTGTTAACGTAATCTTTCCAGCAGTCCGTCGAATCTGCCGGAAGAAGTTCACACGAAAGATCATCCGTGACGTGATCAAATATCGTACAACTATAATTACATGTTCCGTTTTTATTGTATGAATCTCGCTTTATCGCAAAATCTTTGGAAATCGCAAGCATTTTTACCGCATTATCAAGATCATTATCCCACATACTGATCTCTGCGCGTACCATGTACAGTTGATACAAATCCCAATAGAATCTGTAGAAATTATCATCTGACACGATCAGTTTTATAAATTTCTCCGAAATATCGACAGCTGCCCTGACATATTTTTTATCTTCGTCCGCAAACTCCCACATGCTCCTCAACGCAGATAAAAGCTCATTTGTTTTTTGATAGACAATCCTTTGCCTGATCGCAAGCCGTTCTTCGCCTTGGGTGCAAAGTTCAAGCAGCGTATCACGATTATACAATTGTTTTTTCGGAGCAAGCTCGGCGTATTTCTTTGCTTCATCAGCTTTTCCGAGGTATTTCAAAGCAAGTATTATCCCATACAGCGATTTTTGACGTATATCACTATCTCGGCATTCACCAATTACCATATCGTAATGTTTTCTTGATTTCTCAAGCATTGAATTGAAGAAATCTATGCTCCCTCCACTTTTATAATCATCATCAAAAGCCACATAGAATTCCATTGAAGCAAGCCAATCAAGGTATTTGTAGTCTCCCGGAAATTCCGATACTGCCTGTTGGGCAACAGCATACATTTGCTGAATATCCTTTTGCCAATAGTTCTCATATGCTGCGTCAAATTCGGCGCGTCTTGCGTTTTCGTTTTCGATTTCGAAGAGAGCGTCTGTTGACACTTTGAACAATCGCGCTAACGGTACGATAAGCGACAAATCAGGACTTGATATTTCGGTTTCCCATTTTGATACTGCTTGATAAGATACACCCAAAAGATCGGCAAGTTTTTCCTGCGTCATATCGTTTGCACGCCGCAATTCTTTAATTTTCTTTCCTATACTCACCGTTATTATCCTCCAATTATTGTTTTTTTGATTATTGAATCCGGATTCCAACTATATTATAGCACATAAACATTGCAAAACAATAACGCGTTTTTTGAGAATTTCTCAACCTGCGTTTGAGCTTTATGTGATTGATTTATGATGTTTTAAAGGCGGTAGCAATAATTTTTTGGCAAATGCTCACATTACTGAAAAAAGCATTTATGATTTTTGCACCCACCGGGCGCGGGTTTTCCGCAGCGGTACGCCGCCTCGCAGCACGCAATGCGCTTTTGATGACAGCAGATTGTCAAAAGCGCTTTTGCGTTACTCTTGGTAAGCGGATTTTCAGCATCTGCTTTCCGAGAAAAACAAAACCCATAAAGAAACGGCATAGCGTTACGCTATACCGTGCAGTAATCAACTATTGAGCCGCCCGTCGGGACACCTGCTCTATGGCAAGTGCCCCTCAGCGGCTTTTTTATTTTATTCCTTCAGCAGATCCGCCAGGTGCGTAACGTCTCCGGCACCCATGACGACGACCGTGTCGCCCGGTCCGACGACGCTTTTCAGATACGCGGCGACGTCACCGAATCCGCCTTTATAGCTTCCGTTCTCCGTATCGACGGCGAGCTTCTGCGCCGACATTCCGAGCGTATCCGTCTCGCGAGCGGCATAGATATCGCAGAACACGACCTCGTCGCAATCCTTAAAAGCATTGATAAATCCGTCGTAAAGATCGGCCGTGCGCGAGTACGTATGCGGCTGGAACGCCGTGTAAACGCGTCCCTTCGTCTTTTTGCGCGCGACGGTGAGCGTCGCTTTTATCTCGTCCGGGTGATGCGCGTAGTCGTCGTATACGTCGGCGCCCCTGCACTTTCCCTTGAACTCAAAACGGCGGGCTACTCCCTCAAATTTTTCGATGCCGGCTGCGGCGTCGGCGCCGTCGACTCCGAGCATTATGCAGGCGCCGATGACGCACAGCGAATTGTCGACGTTGTGCAGCCCGGGCACTCCGAGTCTGACGTGTGCGTAAAACTCTCCGCGGTAATACGCGTCGTATTCCGGATTTTCGCCCGACAGATCGAGATTCTCCGGATAAACGTCCGCGCCGCCGCGTCTGCCGCACGTGATCAGTCTGCCTTTATAGCCCTTCACCGCCTCTTTCGCGTTGTCCGAATCGATATTCACGACGGCGCACGGCGACTGGCTGATATATTTTGCAAATGACTCGTTGTAATTCTTCTGCGTACGGAAATAATCCGCGTGGTCGAATCCGACGTTGAGCACGGTGGCGACCGTCGGGAAAAACGACAGAAACGAATCCGTATATTCGCAGGCTTCGAAGCACAGATATCCGTAGCCTCCGCGCTTGTACGACGATCTGCAGTCGCGCATCACCGCGCCGTTCAAGACCGTCGGATCGAGTCCCGCCGCGATAAGCGCCGAGCCGAGCATCGCCGTGCTCGTCGATTTGCCGTGCGTGCCCGCCACGCCGACCGACCGTCCGAAGAACGTAACGACGTATCCGAGAAAATCCGCGCGGCGTATCAGCGGGTATCCGCAGCGCTTCGCGTACGCGTACTCGGGGTTGTCCGCGCGTATCGCGGCGTTGTAAACGAACACGGTGCTGCCGATGCAATGCCGCTCGTCATGTCCTTCATAAACGGTCACTCCGTGCTTCTTCAGAGCCTCCGTTACCTCGCCGGGAGCCCTGTCGCTGCCGCTGACAGCGTACCCTTTATCCGCCGCTATTTCAGCGAGACTTGACATCGAGACGCCGCCGATGCCTATAAAAAACACGTTTTTCTCACGCTGCAGCAGCTCTGCGATTTTTGCAGGAGAATAGTACGAAGACTTGCACATTTTAATATATCACCTCTTTAAGATGAACTAGAAAAGAACCGGGTAAAAAAGTTAACAAACGCTTACATGTAGTTTATTAAAGGTTTATCAAAAAGAATAGTATTCCGAAAATCAGTGGAATATAATTAACAATGATCAAAAATGCAAAATTGCGATTTCTGATAAGGGGGACATTTCAATGGAAATCACAGGTGTGAAGATCCGGAAAGCTTTTGAAGATGGAACGATGAGAGCTATAGCTTCCGTTACTCTTGACGAGCAGGTCGCGATACACGACATCAAAGTTATATACGCCGGGGAAAGATATTTTATCGTAATGCCCTCAAGAAAGGTCGCGGAGAACTCTTTCCGCGATATAGTGCATCCCATCAACTCAGACTTTCGCGCCAAGCTCGAGAAAGCGGTTATAGACGCCTACTTCGAGCAGAAGGACGCGTTGCTTGAAGAAGCGCGCAGAGAAGCGGCGGGGCCGGAAACGACCGACGCCGAGTGAGCCTTCCGGCTCCGGTCGCCTTAACGGGCGGCCTTTTCGTTTTTCAGCTTTTTCTTCACGCGGCGCCTGATCCTGCACACGTCGGCGATCATGCCGAATGCGTCCGAGAACACGTGCACCTTCGATTCACGGTGGTTTATCACCTTGACCGGCAGCTCGCCGATCTCATATCCGAGCTCGCCGGCGGTCATTATCGCCTCGAAGTCGAACGCGAAG
Organism: Clostridia bacterium; assembly: GCA_017958705.1. Taxonomy (GTDB): domain Bacteria; phylum Bacillota; class Clostridia; order Oscillospirales; family CAG-272; genus UBA1248. The sequence continues at coordinate 363 of JAGDCE010000382.1, read as the reverse complement.
CCGTCCGTCTCGCAGAGGCTGAAAATCTTTCTTCCCGCCTCGCCTGTGAAGCCCTTTACGCCGCACTGCGAATCGGACAGACGGAACCCGCCTATCACGCCGAGGATCTTGATATATGTTTTCGACGCTATGCGGCGCAGCGCCGTGTATCCCTCGTAACCGTCCTTGCTGATGTTACGCGAACCGACGACCATATCGAATTGCGGATTCTTTTCAAAGAATTCCGTCATCTTCCCTATCACGTCGACGCCGAACGCTATATCACAGTCCGTGAACATCACCGTATCGCCCGTGGAAGAAAGTATCCCGGTACGCACCGCGCAGCCCTTGCCGCGGTTTTTTTCATATCCGACGAGACGCACC
>JAGDCE010000381.1 GCA_017958705.1 Clostridia bacterium | reverse complement strand
GACAGGTTGTTTGGGGGTGGCGAGGCGTTAGCCGAGCCGTGAGGGGTGGGAGACCCCCAAAGAACGTCGCGAAGCGACTCCTCAGACCGTTATATCGATACCTGTCGCTTTATAAATCAGCCGTGCCGCCGCGGCCCGGCATTTTTCGCCGTCTACGCGGTAAGCCATGGCGTGATCCGCGCCGTCGACGAGCAGCAGCTCTTTGTCGCAGTTTGCGGCTTCATATATTTTCTTTCCCATCCACGTGGGGACGAACGTGTCCTCGGCGCCGTGAATGACGAGCAGCGGGAGCTTGTTTTCCTTTATCACTTCCGCCGCGCATTTCTGGCGGAATCCGTATCCCGCTTTCATCCTGCACAGCATCTCCGTGGCGGGCAGGACGAGCGCGGGCGGCAGCTTCATCGGCTTGAGATTATGTACGAACTGTTCATACGGCGATGTGAAGCCGCAGTCCTCGATTATACCGGCGACGTTGCCCGGCATTTTCTCGCCTGCCGCGCAGCAGACCGTCGCTCCGCCCAGGGAAATGCCGTGCAAAATAATATACGAAGGCGAATACTCCTCGTTTACGCGGTAGCACCAGTCGGCGCAGTCCTCGCTCTCATATACTCCGAACGTAATATACTTCCCTTCGCTTTCGCCGCACGCTCTCTGGTCGGGCAGCAGCACGTCGCAGCCGTGCTCAAGGTAATAAAGCGCGTCGTAACCGAACTGATAAAACCAGTTGTTATTGTAACCGTGCATCATTATCACGGTTATCCCGCGCGAAGCCTTTGCATGATAATATCTGCCGTTAAGCTTCAGTCCGTCGCGCGAGATCAGCTGTATCGTATCGTATTCATACGACAAAAGCCCTTTTTTCGCGTCGTCGTAGGTCTTCAGCTCCGCGTCCATATCGAGCTCCGGATGCTTTTCGTGCTTCTTGTACGGATCGTACGGGTGCGGCTTTATTGCAAAGTTGAAAAAGTATACGGCTATCGCGGTCTCAAGCAGCAAAAACAGCGCGACGACTCCGATCAGAATGTACAGCCAAAGCATCTCTTACCCCAGTTCCGCCGTTATCACATCGGCTATTTCATCAGCAACGCGGTCTATCAGGCTTATGTCGAGCCCTTCCGTCATGACTCTGATCAAAGGCTCCGTGCCCGACGGGCGGACTATTACTCTGCCGTCTGCACCGAGCGTCTTCTTCCCCGCTTCGACAGCTTCCTTTATCCTTGCGTTCGTATAGTAAAGCACCTTTGCCTCGCCGCTTATCCTTATATTGCGGCTGACCTGAGGATATTTCGTCATAAGCTTCATTTCCGAAAGCTTTTTGCCCTTGCGCTTCATCAGCGAGAGCAGCTGTATCGCGGTGAGCTGACCGTCTCCGGTCGTCGCGTAATCACGGAAAATGATGTGACCGCTCTGCTCTCCGCCGAAATCATATTCGTTGAGCAGCATTTCCTCGAGCACGAATCTGTCGCCGACCTTCGTGGCGACGAAACGCATATCGTTCTCATCGCAGAATTTACCGAAACCGAAGTTTGTCAGCACCGTGCCGACGACCGTGCGTTTGCGCAGCTTGCCGCGCTCCGCCAGATCCAAAGCGCAGATCGCCATTATCTCGTCGCCGTCGATCACGTTGCCGCGTTCGTCCACGCACAGGCATCTGTCTGCGTCGCCGTCGAACGCCACGCCGGCGTCGAGTCCGTTCTCGCGAACGAATGCCGCGAGTCCTTCTATATGCGTTGAGCCGCAGTTGACGTTAATGTTCTCTCCGTCGGGATCGGCGTTTATTATATGCGCCTCCGCACCGAGCGCCGCGAACAGTTTTTCCGCCGTTACGGACGCCGAGCCGTTCGCACAGTCGACGCCGATGCGCAGTCCGTCGAGCGAATTCGGCACCGACGAGCGCAGATGCTCGACGTAATCCTTTACGGCGTCAGCCACGAAATTCGTCTTTCCGACGCCCGATCCCGGTTTGAATCCGAAATCACCGTGACCGTCAAGCACCATCGCCTCGATCTGCTCCTCGAGCGCGTCGGGGAGCTTGTAGCCGTCGCCCGAAAACACCTTTATACCGTTGTATTCGGACGGGTTGTGCGACGCCGAGATCATGATCCCCGCGTCGGCTTTATATTTGCCGACGAGGTAAGCGACGGCGGGCGTCGGCACCACGTCGAGCAGCTTTACGTCCGCTCCGACCGAGCAAAGCCCCGCCGTGACAGACGAGGCGAGCATATCCGAAGAGATCCTCGTATCCGTTCCTACCACGAACACCGGTCTTCGTCTCATTCCTTTTGAAAGGACCGTTGCCGCGGCTCTTCCTATATTCATCGCGAGCTCGCATGACAGCTCTGTATTTGCTACTCCGCGAACGCCGTCGGTCCCGAAAAGTCTTCCCATCAGTTGTGATCCTCCATGGTCATCATTATGATATTTTCTTTGCTTTTATAAATGTGATCCCGCGGGACGAAGCCGCGCACGGAGCTGTTAGGATATATCCTGCTACCCCTTCCGATCACCGTGCCGGGGTTGAGCGTGCTGTTGCACCCCACCTCGACGAGATCGCCGAGCACCGCGCCCATCTTACGCATGCCGGTCTCTATTCTTTCGTCCCCCGCCAGAATCGTTACGTTCGTTTTGTCACTTTTGACGTTCGACGTGACCGATCCGGCGCCCATATGGCTTTTATATCCGAGTATCGAATCACCGACGTAGTTGAAATGCGGGACCTGCACACGATCGAACAGGATCGCGTTCTTCAGCTCCACGGAATTCCCGACCACCGCGCCGGCGCCGACGAGCGCGGATCCGCGGATAAACGCGCAGTGTCTTATCTCCGCGCCCTCGCAGATTATCGCCGGCGCGCCGATATACGCGCTCGGCGCGATCTTTGCGCTCTTATGCGCGAAAACGCCTTCACTTATCTGCTCATAGCCGTCCCCGAGCGTGTTTTGCAGTTCGATTATAATCTCTTTTATGTGCGGTATCGCTTCCCACGGATATTCATAGCGGGAAAGCTGCCCGCCCGCCGCGCTGTGAGACAGGTCAAGCAGCGCGGATACTGTCATGATTTCTTTTATACTCATACGGATTCGTAGATTTTCCTCCCGAGAAGTTTGATCGAATACAGAGCCGAAGTCGAAAACGACCGGACCGGCGAGACTTCGTCGAAATATTCGGCTCCGTGGTATTCGTCGCCGCCGGCGATCTTGTTCAGCGTGCCCTCGTACGTAAGATACGGTCCGAGGATGAATCCGAGCTCGTTGTAGCTTTTTATATTGCCGAAGCGCATCAGGCGGCAGACGAACGAAAGGTCCGTATAAGAGCGGCTGATGCGGCACGATCCGTCGAACAGCGAGGCGGCTTTTTCGTAAATATTATACGTGTATATCTGCGGATGCGTTTTCATGCGGCGGATAACGTCGCGAACGCGCAGATATTCCTCCTCGTCTGCTTCGATCGTGAACACCTTTACCGGCACGTCTCCGCCCTCGGCGAGAAAACGCGACGGATATTCCGACACGAATCCGCCCGCCAGCGGTATATCGCGGCGCGTCTTCGCAAACGAATACATGACGGAAAGATTCTTGTTAAAGCTCACGGCGACGTGGTCGTAATCCGATCCGGTCAGCGCGCGGTAAGCCTTTGCGGAACGGGTATTGGCGGCGGTCATAACTATATAAATTCTGGTCACGGTCTGATTCTCCTTTTCCGGTACAAACAGATACCCATTATCATTCAGCATATATTATATAATAAAATCTTTCGGATGTCAAGGGTTTTGCCCGAAAGATGACGGCTGATAATCCGGGATTTTTCAGTCGTGCGCGTTTTTTTATAAAAACTTTAATCCGCGCGTATTGACATACGCCGGCTGATATGATAAAATCACAAAAAAAACAACGGAGAAAACATATGACGCCATACGATATAAACAGAAAAACGGTCGTGATAACCGGCGCTTCCGGCGGCTTCGGATCGGAGCTGTGCAGGCTGCTGATCAACGAGCACGGCTGCCGCGTTATCGGCATAGGCAGGAGCCGCGAAAAATTCGAGGAGCTGTCGCAGTCGCTCGGCGACCGCAAAAACAAATTCAGATACGTACTCTTCGACGTTTCCGTGCGGGAAAACTGGCAGAAATTCGCCGGGAAGCTTGAAAAGAATGGTATAATCCCGGATCTGCTTATTAACAACGCCGGCATAATGCCGCCTTTTGATAAATTCGAGAATGAGGACGGCGAGACGGCGAAAAACGTGATGGACGTGAATTTCATGTCCGTCGTCTACGGCTGTGAGGCGATGATCCCGCTGCTTCTCCGCTCCGCCGAAGGCGGGATAGTGAACGTCGCGAGCTCCGCCGCGTTCTCGCCGGTCGCAGGCACCGCGGTATACTCAGCGAGCAAGGGCGCCGTGAAGAATTTCTCTCAGGCGTTGTGCGAGGAGATGCGCGGAAGACTCTACGTCGGCTGTGTTTTCCCCGGATTTTCAAAGACGGGGCTGTTTCGCGACAACGGGCTGACGGAGGATGATCAGTCGTTCATCAGCGGGCTCGGTACGGACAAAGCCGATATAGCGTCCGCTATAGTGCGCGGAATCGCCGCCGGACGTAAACTGATCGTATGCGGCAAGGATTCTCACATGATGACGGCGCTGTCGTCCGTCGCCCCTTCCGCGTCGAACTCGCTTTACACAAAGATCATGACGGAGTCTGATCTTGAAATGTTCAGGAGGCTGAAATGAAACGGCTCGGCGCCACCCTGCTTGCAGCGCTCCTTTTGTTGTGCGCCTGCGTCGGCGGTGGCTCCGACGTGAACGGCGAGGTGACAGTCGTCTTTGCGGACGTCGGCAAAGCCGATTTCATACTTATAAAAACGGAATCCGGTTTCGGCGTGATCGACGCCGGATACAAAGCGAGCAAAGATAAGATCGATTCTGTCATGAAGGAATACGGCGTATCGGAGCTCGAATTCGCCGTGGCGACTCACAACGACAAGGACCATATCGGCTCCATAGCTCACGTGATACAGAAGTACAAAGTAAAAACGCTTTACACCACGCCGCTTGAAAGCGAGGATAAGCTTTACAAAAACATGCTCGACGCGGCGTCGCTTCGCGGCACGGAGGTCAAACAGATAATGCAGGGCGCGGGATTCTCGCTCGGCGACGCGGCAGTCTCCGTGCTCGAGCCTGACAGCGGGCTGCTCGCGCTGCAATCCGAAAACGATTCTTCGCTTGTGATCCGCATGCAGTTCGGCGGCACGGCGGTGCTTTTCATGGGCGACGCGCAGCTGAAGACCGAGACGGCGCTGATGAAGAAATACTCGACGGATCTGCAGTGCGACGCGATTAAGATCGGGCACCACGGCTCCGACAAGGCGAGCTCGCAGCTGTTTCTGTCGAAGACCGGCGCCGAATACGCGATAATAACGACCGGCGACGAGGAACCCGCGGCCGCCGTGACGGTCAAGGCGATAAACGCCTGCAAAATGAAGAAATACGATACGCAGACCGACGGTGATATAGTTCTCGTAAGCAACGGGAAAAAGGTCACCGTGACGTCGAAAGGAAAATGATATGAATATCGAAAAACTCAAAGAGCTTGACAGACTGACAGAACAGCGGATCGCGGACAAACGCCTCGTTTCCGCGGCGTACGCCGTAGCGTACAAAAACGAGATCGTATTCAAAAACGCGATCGGGTACGCGGATATCGAAAACAGGATACCGCTCCGCTCAGACACAATCGTGCGCCTCGCTTCAATGACGAAGCCTATCACAGGGGTCGCGACGATGATCATGTACGAGCGCGGCGCCTTCAGCCTCGACGATCCGGTCAGCAAATTCATACCGTCGTTTAAGCACATGAACGTCGCGATCGTCGACGAACACGGAAAGATAACGGGACAGTACCCCGCGAAAAACGAGATACAGATTCGCGACCTGCTCAACCAGGCATCAGGCCTCGGAGAGGGCGAGGCGGGCAACCGCGCGTGGAAGGATTACCACATAAAACAGGGCGACACGCTCGCCGGAATGGTGCCGAAATTCGGCGATCAGCTCCTCGATTTCGAGCCGAGAAAACAGGCGATATACTCGTGGACGCAGGCGTTTGACACGGCGGCTTATATCGTCGAGCTCACGTCCGGTATGGATTTCGAGCAGTTCGTGCTCGACAATATCCTGCATCCGCTCGGATGTTACGACACCGTATACAAGCCGAGTAAGGAACAGCGCGCACGCCTTATGAAGATGTACGACGCGCGCGACGGAAAAATAACCGAGATCGACATGGGCGACACTATCTTCGGCGACGTCCCGCTCTCGTACTACGCCGCGGGCGCCGGAATGGTCGGAACGCTTGACGATTATATGAAATTCGCCGCGATGTTATACAACAAGGGCGAATATAACGGCGCAAGGATACTGAAACCCGAGACCGTCGGGCTGATGGCGACGCCTTCTCTGCCGTTCTTCAACCCCGGGACCGACGTCGAGACGTGGGGGCTTTCAATGCGCGTAATAAATAAAAAGACGGAGCATCAGCTCCTCTCCCCCGGATGCTTCGGCTGGTCGGGCGCGTACGGAACGCATTTCTTCATAGATCCGTCAAACGAGATCTACGCCGTTTATATCAAGAATCTGCTCGACGGCGGCGGCGCCGGCGCCGATACCGCGAGAGAATTCGAGCGCGTTATAGTCGAGGCTTTATGAGAGCGGTCCTGTTCGATCTCGACGGCACCGTTACCGACCCCGGCATCGGCATAACGAACTCCGTCATGTACGCGCTGCGGAAATTCGGAATCGAGCCGCCGGACAGAAAAGAGCTGTACTGCTTTATCGGACCGCCGCTGCGCGAATCGTTTTCAAAATACTTCGGACTATCGGCATCCGACGCCGAAAAGGCCGTGGCGTATTACCGCGAGTATTACAGACCGACGGGCATTTTCGAATGTACGCTATACGACGGGATCATAAGTACGTTCCGTTCGCTTTCGGAAGCCGGCTTCGGGATAGCGCTCGCGACGGCGAAACCGGAGGTCTTTGCAAAAAAGATAGCCGAGCATTTCGGTTTTGACGTATATCTTTCCGCCGTTTCAGGCGCTTCTCTTGACGCTTCACGCGATGACAAGGCTGTGATCATAGCCCGTGCGCTCGATTTGCTCGGCGTCTCCCCGTCGCGCGGATCGTTCATGGTCGGAGACCGCGCGTACGATATCGAAGGCGGCGAAAAAAACGGTCTTTTTACGATAGGCGCGCTTTACGGCTACGGAACGGAAGAGGAATTGTCATCTGCCCACGCCGCGGCGAAAGCACCGTATGATATAGCAAATATAATATTGAAATAAAAAAAGCGGGATCAGCCTGTTTCTCATAAAGAAGATAACAGTATGAAGGTGGTTTTGGAATCGGACG
>JAGDCE010000380.1 GCA_017958705.1 Clostridia bacterium | reverse complement strand
GTGGCGATAGGCCGCCAGTACGGAAGCGGCGGACGGGAGATAGGCGAGCTGCTCGCCGACCTTATGGGCGTCCCGTTCTTCGACAGGGAGCTGATCGCGCTCGCGGCGGAGCGCAGCGGAGTGTCGCGCGACGTTTACGCGCACATCGACGAGACGGCGACGAACAGCCTGCTCTACGCCCTGTCGACCGGCGCGTATACGATCTCCGGGCACTTCACCTCCGTTTCCGATCTGCCGCTGAACGACAAACTTTATATCATCCAGACGAACCTCATTCAGGATCTTGTAAGGCAGAACGGCGCCTGCGTCATTGTGGGGCGGTGCGCCGATTATATCTTAAGGGACGATCCGAGATGCGTTTCCGTCTTCATCCACGCGCCGATGGCGGCGAGGATCGAGCGGATCTGCAGAAAAGAAGAGCTGAGCCCGGCTCAGGCGGAATCGCGCATAATCAAGACTGACAAAAAGCGCGCGAATTATTATAATTTCTATACCAACCGCGAATGGGGCGACATCAAAAACTACGATCTGTGCATAAACGCCTCCGTACTCGGAAAGGAAAAAACGGCGCAGCTCATTCTCGATTTTATAAAAGAGAGAGAAAATCTGCGCAAAGCGTGACGCGGGCGCCATTGACTGCGACTTATTGTATGAAGCCGCACGAAAGCGGCGATGCACCGATACAGGAGGTATATCATGAAAAAATACGTATCAATCATAATTGCCGTGCTGATCGCGGCGGCAATGCTGCTCTGCTCCTGCTCGCAGTCCGGCGCCGCGCATAACGACGCCGTGGAGGCGCCGTCGGATTCATATTCCGATTCGTTCGCTACCGAGCACGCGAGCGAAGCCGAAGCTAAAACCGGTCAGAAACTGATAAAGTCGTACAAGGTACAGGCGGAGTCCAAGGAATACGACAAGGCCGTTTCGTTCCTTGACAATGCGGTTTCGGAAGCGGGCGGCTATTATGAAAACAGGCGCGAACACAGCTCCGGCAACGTCAGATATCTGACCGCGGTCGTAAGAGTTCCCGCCGAAAAGGCCGAGAACTTTGCGGAAGGTCTGCGCGGCGCCGCGAACGTCACCGACATGTACAAGACGGCGCAGAACGTGACAGAGGCGTACATAGACACGGAGGCGAGACTCGAATCGCTCGAGGCGGAAAGACAGAGCCTTATCAACATGATGGCGTCGCTCGACAAGGCGTCCGAATTCGATTTCTGGTACAAGCTGCAGACGAGGATATCCGAGACCGAACAGGAGATCGCCGCGCTTAAGGCGAAGATCAAAAACTACGACAATCTCGTATCCTACGCTACGCTCGACATAACGCTGTACGAGGTAAAAGAGTTCACCGAATCCGAGGACGATCCGTTCATCAAGCGTATAAGCGACGCGTTCCGTCAGAGCTGGAAGTCCTTCGGCGACGGCTGCAAGGATTTCGCCGTGTTCTTCGTACGCGCGTTCCCGACGCTTCTGACGATTTCCGTGATCGGACTCGTAATATTCCTCGCGATCTTCCTGCCGCTGCGCGCGTCCGCCCGCCGCAGAAGAAAAGCCGGTCAGGCTAAGTAATGAGTCACATTCAATTTAACCCCATTACGATCGCAACTCTTTTAACGGCGGCTTTCGGGATCTATTTCATCGTCAGTCTCGTACTTTTCATCGTTTCACGAAAGGCAAAAGGGCTGTCGGCGCACAAAAAGGGATTCAAGATCAATTTCATAATTTCTGCCGTGCTTTTCGGGGTCGGCGTGACCGTTCTGCTTACTTTTACAGTGCTTTTGATGATATTCTTTTCACAACTCAAAGGAGTCTGGTAATAAGACGTTCTGCTAAATAATTTAATGATAAATTTACTTTAAATTCACTTATGTACTTTTTTATATGTTATAATATAAAAAAATATATCTGGAGGAAGATATGGCAGAACTCAGATTTGAAATAAAAAAGAGCTTGGGCTGCATTTCCGATGAAAAGGGCGGCTGGGCAAAAGAGCTCAACTTAGTGAGCTGGAACGGCAACGAACCGAAATACGATCTTCGCTCGTGGGACGATTCGCACGAGAAGATGGGCAAGGGCATAACCCTGGCTCCCGAAGAGCTCAAAAGACTGCGCGAACTGCTCAATTCCATAGAGATCTGAGCCGTGCCGCAAGGCGCTCCCGGGCGCACAGTCAAGCAACATGAAACACAGACAACGCTTTGAAATAAGAAGCAAAGAAGCGGAAAAAAGGGACGCGGCACTGCGTAAAAAGCTGACGCTGACCGTCCTTTTTTCCGCTGTTATTATTCCTCTGATAAACGACGGCGTGCTCTACACGCTGATCGAATACACCGACAACGACATCGCGATGACGGCTCTCAACGCCGCTTTGCGCTATGCCGTTGTTTTTCTGCGCTTTGCGTGCACGTTCGTATCGTTCGGCGCCGCCGGCGCCGGCGTGTTCGTATACGGGTACAAGAACTTCAAGTCCGCGCCGCTCATCGTGATCTGCGGCTGCTGCGTCAGGTTCCTCATCGCTCAGTTCGGTTCGTGGGTATTCTGCTACGAACACGGGCTTATAAACGTGGAGCTCGCGTCAGACGTCGTGGCGGTCGGGTTCGGTTACGTTTTCACCGCGACGTTCGACGCGGTGAAGACCGTTGTGCTTCTGGTTCTTCTCTGCCGCATGGCGGACGGCATAAGAAAAGGCGGCTCGCGCTATTCCCTGCCCGACGACGGTACGGAAAAGCCGAATGGCTTTCTGCCTTCGCTTCGCGCGGTCTTCTCGGGCGGCTATCCGTTCCGGCGCGCGTTCGTTTTCGCCGCGGCGGTGCAGGCGGTGTTCGAGATCGTCGTGAACTTCGTATCGGTTACGATGATGCAGCTTGCGACAGACGGTCTGCCGGGCAATTTCTCGGAGCTGTTGACGCTTTTGCCGGTATACGTGCTGATCATCCCGCTCTGCGCGGTCGGCGCCGTACTGTCGGCGATGCTGTGCTTCAGGTACTGTCTTGCCGCGCCGCACAAAAAGCTGTAATATCACGGACAACCTCCGCATATGATTGACTGAAACCATATGCGGAGGTGATCTTTTTTTGTTTGACACGGAGATCGAAAGATGCGTAGTGCTCGGGCAGTACATAGCCGAACACAATTCAACGGTAAGGGATACCGCCGCCGTTTTCGGGATCTCGAAATCGACGGTACACAAGGACGTGACGCAGCGGCTGAAATACTGCTCGCCGGGTCTTTTCGCCGAGGTCGGCGCGGTGCTCGCCCGCAACAAGGCCGAGCGTCATCTGCGCGGAGGCGAGGCGACGCGGATCAAATACGAGCTGTGCCGCCGGTCATCTGCGGGCGTCGATAAGTGAACCGAGCAGGATCGCCGCGCCGGCTCTGTCAAGCGGTTCGGCGTTCTCCGACGCCGCCGCCGTGCCGGTGAGCGCGGCGATAAGCGTCTCAGCCTCGCCGACGGTCATTATATCCGCCGGGCGCAGATAAAGCCCGCCGTCACGCTCCTCAGCCGAGATAACGCCGGCCGAGATCGCGGTCACGACGTAACCGCGTCCGGACTCCGGCAGCGCCGACGCGTCGGCAACCGACGTAAGCCCCGCGCCGTAAACGTTAGGCGCGTATCCCGCAGCCTTCATAGCCATGACGAT
>JAGDCE010000041.1 GCA_017958705.1 Clostridia bacterium | reverse complement strand
TTATAAATCTTCGGTATCTCGTGGCTCGGGTGCATGAGCCTGTTCGCGAGTTCGCCGTCGTTCGTCAGTATCAGAAGCCCTTCTGAGTCGCGGTCGAGTCTGCCGACGGGATATACGCGCTCACCGAGGTCGGTCACGAGATCCGCGGTGCATTTTCTTCCGCTCTCGTCGCTGTTAGTCGTGACGTATCCGCGCGGCTTGTTCAGCATTATATATATTTTTTTCCTGTTATAAGCGCGGGTCACGCGGCGGCCGCAGTAAACGATCACGTCGTCGTCTCCGACCTTCTGCCCCGTGGCGCAGATCCTGCCGTTCACGGTCACCTTTCCTTCGGCGACCGCCGCCTCCGCGGCGCGGCGGGACGCGACGCCCGCGTCCGACAGATATTTCTGTATCCTTATTTTCTCCATCTGAAAAAATCTCCGGGTGAATTGTTGTACGCCTCCACCTTGTTGTCGGCGTACAGTTTTATCCTGTAAACGGTCCTGCCGCCGATTTGCCAGACCGCCTCGCCGATCTGTTCTCCCGCGGCGACCGGGGCGTATTCGAAGCGGCGCATGTAAAGCGTCATTTCGGGCGTACCGTCCGCGCGCACCATCAGCTTTTTGCGCTCCTTTACGGTACATTCGGCGACGTCTGTCAGACCGCCGACGACGTGCAGTGTAAACGTGCGGTCGACGTCGATGATCACCTCGCGGTAAAGCGACGATCCGTACTCGTACAGCCGTCTGTGATCGTTCCAGTCGTCCGGGTCATTCATCGTCACGGCGCACAGCTTCACGCCGTCTTTGTCGTAGAGCGAGCAAAGGCACCTGCCGGAAGAGCTCGTATAGCCCGTCTTGCCGCCGGTGACGCCGTCGATTTCCGATAAAAGACGGTTGTGATTCGTAAAGCATCTGCCGCGCTTGTTTTCACCGGGACGTATCACGTACTGCCGCGTGCCGCAGATGCGTGCAAAATCGTCGTTTTCCATACAGCGGCAGAGCAAAGCGGCGATGTCCGCGGCGGTGCTGTAATGATCTGCGTCGGGCAGACCGTGGGGATTTGCGAAATGCGTGCCTGAAAGCCCGAGCCGTTCTGCCGTGTCGTTCATCATCGAAACGAACGTGTCGGCGCCTCCGCACGCCTCGGCGAGCGCCGCCGCGGCGTCGTTTGCACTCTGAAGCAGAAGCGCGTAAAGCAGCTCCTCGACGCTGAACACCTCGCCCGCTTCAAGCTGTGCGGACGAACCCTCGATACCCGCGGCGGACGGCGTGACCGTCACCGGAAGATCGAGCGGCAGAGTATCAAGCACCACGAGCGCCGTCATTATCTTCGTCATGCTCGCAGGCTGCATCCGCCTGTCCTCACCGCGCCCGTAAAGTATCTCTCCTGTCACGGCGTCGATGAGAGCTGCCGTCTGTGCGTGAACGGCGGGCTCCGCCGCGGCGTAAACGTCCGCGGCGGCAGTGCGCAGTAAAAAGACTGCGGCAAAAATGACCGATATGATCCGGCGCATGATCCCACCTCGTTTATAGTTATCCGGTAAATACTATGCGCCGCCGTCGGTTTTATTCCTTGTCTTCCGTCTCTGCGGGCTCTTCTTCGATTATTTCGGAAAGATCGAGTTCCTCGACCTCTTCCTCTTTTTCTTTTTCAGCCGATTCCTTGTTCTTTTTGAAGATGGTCTTTATCTTGTCGACGATCGTGGGCGTCTTGTTGAGCAGGGAAACGACGCTCGTTCCGAGATCGGCGTTGGAATCCATCGGATTGTTGACGTTAAGTATCTTCGCGTCGCCGTCGGGCGAGATCACGAGAAACGCGACCGGGGAAACGGTTATGCCGCCGCCGCCCGCGCCGGAAAAGCTGTTCGCAACGTTGGTGTCCTTTGAGTGCTTGCCGATGAAATCGGAGCCGCCGGTCGCGAAGCCGACGGATACCTTCGAAACGGGTATTATGGTCGTGCCGTTCGGCGTGGTCAGAGGATCGCCTATGATCGTATCCGTTCCGGCTATTTCGGAAAGGTTGTCAAGCGCGGTCTTCAGAGATTCGTTGAAATTCTTGTTTTCAGCCATTGCTGGTGTCCTCCTGCAGAAGATTCAGTAATTGTTTTATTATCTTTCTTATTTCAAAAAGGTACGTGAATACGCCGCCGACGTATATCTTCGCCGACACGTCCGCGGATACGGCCGTCTTTTCGGCGAGGAAATCAGGCGCGATCCTGATGCCGTTCTTTTTATTTTTCGCGTCCGTGTACTGCGAAAGCAGTGAAGCGATCATCCCGGCGGCGGAACACGCCCCGCCGTAGAGTATCGCGGTCTTCGCCGCGTTGTCGGACCCTATCGTCGCGTCGAGGGTGAAGAATTTGATATGAAGACGCCGTGCGAATTTCTCGACGATGACCGACAGCATATCGTATAACTGCTCGATCATCTCCGGCGCCGTGTCGGGATTTTTAAGTTTGCTCACCAGCACGGAATCTTTCTTTTCTTCCTTGCCGGCGGAGCCTTTCTTTTCATTTTTCTTCTTCTTTTTTGCTTTAGCGGCGGCTTTTTTTTCTTCACGCCGCTTTCGCCGCTCCAGCTTTTCGTATGAGTAGTCGGATATCCTGATCTTTTTTTCCTTCTTCGGGATGATCTGTTTCCGCACCGGTCCGATCGTAACGGACAGCGCGAATTCCTTGTCGTATACGATCCTTATCCCGACGGGGATGAGGCACAGAAGCAGGATGAAGAGCAGTATACCGCCGATTATATACAGCGCCGTCATAGCGGCTTGACGGTGATCTGTCCGTTCTCGTCGTATACCTCGAACGGAGGCAGATCGTGTACGGAAGAAAGCCCGAAAACGCGCAGAAAGTCGGATGAAGTCTTATATAGCGACGGTCTGCCCGGAGCGTCGAGCTTGCCGCAGACCTCGATCAACCCTTTTTCAAGCAGGGAAGAGACGGTATACGTACAGTCGACACCGCGCACCTGCTCGATAAACGATCTCGTCGTCGGCTGATTGTACGCGATCACCGCGAGCACCTCGAGCGACGCGCGCGACAGATTGCCGCCGCGGCGGATCCCGAGCGCTTCGCGCACTCTGTCGAGCTGTTTTTCGGACGTGCAGAGCTGATATTTGCCGTCAAGATATATAAGGCGCACGCCGCTGTCGACGCCGTATTTTTCACCGAGTATTCCTATCGCGTCCTCGAACTGCTCTTTTTCACAGCCGAGCGTCTCCATCAGCTTGATTATCTCGATCGGATACCCCGCCGCGAAAAGGATCGCCTCGATCGCGGCGGCGAGTTCTTTAGTTTCCATCTGTCTCCTCCGTCGTCATGTCGGGTTTTACGTAATTTTCGTTGAGAGAAATATAAATATCGTCGTTTTCGTCGGGATCGGACACGTTTATGCGCGTGACCTTGAGCAGCTCGAGCACCGCCATGAACGTGGCGACGAGCTCCGAGCGCGATGTGCATCCGTCGAACAGTTCTTCGAATTTCGCGCGCTTTTTGCGTATGACGGCCCTCAGTACCGTGACGACCTTGACGCCGACCGGAACGATCTTGCGCCGCATGATCGGGCGCATCATCTGTGCCTCCTGCTTCAGCATCTCGTCGCGGCTGCGGTTTAAAAGCATACGCGTCATCGCGCGCTGAAGCAGCGCCACGCTGTGTTCTGCGATGAAGGAGTCGTCCGCGGGTATCTCCTCGGTGTCCTTCGCGAGTCTGCCGCCGTATTCGCGGATAAGCTCGTCGAGCTCTTCGGCGGTCTCCTTGGCGTGCTTGTATTCGATCAGGGCGTTGGCAAGCTTGGTGCGCGGGTCTTCCGCGTTCTCCTCGCCCTCCGGCTTCGGCAGAAGCATCCGGCTCTTTATGAGCATCAACTCCGACGCCATGACTATGAATTCACCGGCGATGTCCATATCCATCTCGCGCATCTGCTCGAGATATTCCATATACTGATCGAAGATCAGCGCTATCGGTATGTCGGTGATGTCGACCTTGTTTTTGTAGATAAGAGACAGAAGCAGATCGAGCGGACCTTCGAATATCTCAATTTTGTAAGTAGGTTCCATATCAGATATTTCCGAGGAAATAGAATAATACGTCAGGTATCGTTTTCACGCCTTCAAGTCCCGGAATCAGCGAGACGAGAGAAAACAGCCCGTCGGATATAAGATATATTAAGCTTGACAGCCACGAGAATCCGATGACGTACATCAAGATCAGAAAACCGATCATTATGAATCTCTCGTATCTCATGATGCCGAAATAGAATTTGTCCGGCAGAAACGCGAGCGCAAGACGCGAGCCGTCGAGAGGCGGTACGGGCAGCATGTTGAATATGGCGTAAGCAAGGTTTGCCGTGTGGAATATATAAAGGAACAGGCACAGTATGAACGCGAAAATGCTGCCGAAGCCTTCGGATGCGACCTTCAGATAGTCGGTATAACCGAACAACACGGAGAAGATCACGCACAGAATGAACGCGACTATGGACAGAAAAACGTTTGAGGCGGGACCTGCGAGCGAGGTCAGCACCATGCCCTTTTTCGGATTTTCAAAATTTCTCGTCATTATCGGCACCGGCTTCGCCCAGCCTATGCCGAATAACAAAAGACAGATCGAGCCGACGAGGTCGAGATGCTTCAGCGGGTTCATCGTCAGTCTGCCGAGATTCTTTGCAGTATCGTCGCCCATCTTGTACGCCGTGTACGCGTGGCTCATCTCGTGGAACGACAAAGCCAACAGAACGACCGGGATCCTTAAGAGGAACCATATAAACTCTGATTTGTCGGTGAATATATTGATGATAGAATTAAACATTTCAGTTCTCCGTCAGTTCGTTTCTTATCAGGTCGTCAAAGCTCTGGCGTCTGACCGCGAGTCTGTCAACGCCGCCGGAAACAATGACGATCGGCGGCAGGGGCAGTCTGTTGTAATTTGACGCCATGGAATAGTTATACGCGCCGGTCACGAGTACGGCGAGCTTGTCGCCGCGGACGGCGCTCTGCATCCTCATACCCTCGCCGATCAGGTCGCCCGATTCGCAGCAGCGTCCAGCGACCGTGTATTCCTCGGTACAGGGCAGAGAAGCCTTGTTCGCGATAAGCGCCGTGTAGCGTGAGGCGTAAAGCGCGTATCTCGGGTTGTCCGGCATGCCGCCGTCAACGGAAACGTACGTGCGGAAGCCGGGTATCGTCTTGACGGAGCCGACCGTGTATACGGTGACGCCCGCCGCGCCGACTATGCTTCTGCCCGGCTCCATGAATATCACCGGGAATTTCATGCCGTTTTTATTGCAGGTGTCTTTTATAACTTCCGCGATCTCCGCTGTGAACGAGTCGATATCGGGCTCTTCCTGGCCGTCGTAATATCTTACGCCGAAGCCGCCGCCGAGGTTTATGATACCGGCCTCATAACCGTATCTGCGCTTTATCAGCGCGGAAAACTCCGTCATTATCTTCGCCGCGCGGCAAAACGGCTCGGACTCAAAGATCTGACTGCCTATGTGGCAGTGGTAGCCGCAGAGCCTTACGTTATCAAGCGAAAGCGCCGCCCGCGTTATCTCCTCAGCCGCGCCCGTGTCCGTAGAGCTGCCGAATTTGCTGTCTATCCTGCCGGTATTCACCGCCGCAAACGTATGCGGGTCAATGCCGGGAGTTATGCGTAAGAGTATATCCTGAACGACTCCGAGCCTTTTTGCAATTCGGTCGAGGGCGTTTAGCTCGTCCATTCCGTCGACGACGAAATAACCGACGCCGGCTTTGATGCCGTATTCGATATCCGCGTCCGTTTTATTATTGCCGTGAAAACACGTTTTACTTATCGGAAAGCCCGCCTTTTGCGCGGTGTAAAGCTCGCCGGGCGACACTATGTCCGTTCCGAGCCCTTCTTCCGCAATTATCCGGTATATCCCGACGAACGACAGCGCCTTGCTTGCAAAAAACGGCGTCGATCCGGACGGGAAATGCTTTTCAAAAGAGGCTTTATACTGCCGGCATTTTGCGCGCACAAAATCCTCGTCCAGGATATATAACGGAGTGCCGTATTTTTCGGCAAGCGCCGCAGTGTCGGCGCCGCAGACGGTCAGATGACCTTTTTCGTTTATTCCGTAGTTTTCGTGGAGCATCGTTTTATCCTTAAATATTCTTTGCCGCCGTTTTTCTTCAGTTTTCCGGCACGCTTTCAAATTTGTTTGATAAACAGTCGATTATGTTTATCCCGTTTGTTATATTGTACAGCGCAGAGTCCGTGTCCACTCTGCCGTCCCAGCCGACGCTGATGTATTTAAAAGGTCTTTGTTCGTTACCTTTGAAAAATCCCAACTCACAGTAGATATCGCGCGGTTTTTCCATCCTGACCTTTTTCAGTTTCAGAGATGAAAACGTATCGCTGATATCCCTGATCGTATCTTTGTCAGAGATTACAACGTCGGTATAAGCGCTGCCGGATGAAAATATCCTGACCTCTATCCTTTCGGCCTGCGACAGGTCGTCGATCTTATACCCGGATGAGCAGCCGGCAAAGCAAACCGCGATAAACGATGCGGCGAGTATCAGCGCGGTCGTCTTTTTTATTTTTATTCTCTGCAAACGTTGTATATCTGTTTCCATACTTCGTCTTTTCCGGCGCCGTTCAAATATGAGAACGGTATGACCGGTGCGGCGCCGACGGAACTGTCACCGACGAGCGCCTGTACCGCTTTGCGCAGCTCCGTCTTGTTCAGTTTGTCAGCTTTCGTGCCGATCACGCAGAACGGCGTACCGGTATCAACAAGCCACTTGAGCATCATTTTGTCGTACTCCGTCAGCCCGACCTTCAAATCGACGAGCTGGAGTACGAGAGCGATATTTTCACACCGCGAAAGATACGCGTCCGTCAGAGCGGAGAAGTCTTCTTTTTTGTCGTAAGACCGCCTGGCGTAGCCGTAGCCCGGCAGATCGGCGAATATCAGCGCGTTATCTATCAGATAAAAGTTCACCGTCACCGTCTTGCCCGGCGCGGAGCTGACGCGTGCGAGCGATTTTCTGTTCAAGAGCGTGTTTATGAGCGAGCTTTTGCCGACGTTCGAGCGTCCGGAGAAAACGACGTGAGGTACGCTGTTTTTCGGGAACTGCTCCGGTTTTCCGGCGGAGATCATAAGCTCCGTTTTCTGCAGATTCAGCATTTTACTTTACTGCGAACGCGTTGCCGAAAACGTCGTCCGCCGTCTTGCACGGGATGAATTCGAGCGAATCGCGCACGAGCGGGTCGATATCGCGCAGATCGGAGACGTTGTCGTACGGTATCAGCACGCGCTTGACGCCCGCGGTGTACGCCGCCATCGTCTTTTCCTTGAGCCCGCCGATCGGCAGGACCTTGCCGCGCAGCGTTATCTCGCCGGTCATCGCAGTATCTCTGCGCACGGGCGTGCCCGACAGAGCGGAGGCGACCGCCGTCATCATCGTGACGCCGGCGCTCGGTCCGTCCTTCGGAGTCGCGCCTTCCGGCAGGTGCACGTGGATGTCTTTCGTTTTATAGAAGTCGCCGCTGATCGCCAGTTTGTCGGCGACGGTGCGTATGTACGTGATCGCGGCGTGCGCGGATTCCTTCATCACGTCGCCGAGCGAGCCGGTCAGCTCGAGCTTTCCGGTGCCGTCGGTGACCGCGGCTTCGACCTTCAGAAGGTCTCCGCCGACCGCGGTGTAAGCAAGGCCGTTGACGCAGCCGATCTCGTCCTGATCGTCGATCTTCTCGGGCGGAAGCTTGTGTTCGGACAGATAAGACGACAGCATGTCGGCCCTTACCGTCACTTTTTTGACGCCGCCGGCGAGATCCACCGCGGCGCGGCGCATGAGCGCGCCGATGAGACGCTCAAGATTTCTGACGCCGGCTTCGCGCGTGTAGCTGTCGATCAGCTCGTACAGCGCGTCGTCCCTGATCGAAAACTGCGAGGCTTTGAGACCGTGGCGCTTGCGCTGTTTCGGGATCAGATGCTTTTTCGCTATTGTGAATTTTTCGTTTCTCGTATACGTGTCGAGTTCTATGACGTCCATTCTGTCGATCAGCGGACGCGGAACGTTCTCGAGCGTGTTCGCCGTACAGATGAACAGGCAGCGCGAAAGATCCACGGGCATTTCGATGAAATGATCGCGGAAGGTGTTGTTCTGTTCGCCGTCAAGGACTTCGAGCATCGCAGACGCCGGATCGCCGTGCATATCCGACGCCATCTTGTCTATCTCGTCGAGCAGTATCAGCGGATTCATCGACTTCGCCGAAATAATCGCGTTGATTATCCTGCCGGGCATCGCGCCTATGTACGTTTTTCTGTGGCCTCTTATGTCTGCCTCGTCCCGTATGCCGCCGAGCGACGCGCGCACGAAATTGCGGCCGACCGCCTCGGCGACGGACGACGCTATCGATGTCTTGCCCACGCCGGGAGGTCCGACAAGGCAGAGGATCGGGCTTTTCGCGTCGGGATTGAGCTGTTTGATCGCGAGAAATTCAAGAATGCGGCGCTTCACGCGCTCCATGCCGCTGTGGTCGCGGTCGAGTATCTTTCTCGCGCGCTCTATGTCGACTCTGTCCTTCGTATATACGCCCCACGGGATATCGAAAACCGTGTCGAGATAATTGCGGATGACCGAGCTTTCCGCGGAGGTATACGGAGATTTGGCAAGCTTTTTGATCTCTTTTTTGACCTTTTCGCGGTTCTCGCCCTGAATACCGGATCTTTCAAGAATATCGAGGTATTCCGCTATCTCCTCGTCTTCCTCGTCGAGCTCGTCTTCTATCGCTTTGAGCTGTTCGCGCAGGTAATAATCGCGCTGGTTTTTATCCATCGATTCCTTAACCTTCTCGCGGATCTTCATCTCGGTGCGAAGTATGTCGCGCTCGGAATTGAGCAGGCTCAGAAGCAGTTTAGCGCGTGATACGGGATCGAATTCGCTCAGCACGAGCTGTTTGTCCTTCGACGCGGCGAGGATGTTCGCCGCTATGAAGTCGCACAGCTGCGGAAGCGACGTGACCGCCGACATTACGGATACTATCTGATTTGAGAGCTTCGAGCTGAACTGCGCGGTCTCCTCGACCTCGTCGATCAGGGCGCGGCGCAGGGCTTCGTCGTTTTTGCCGATCCTGCCGTCGGGCAGAAGCTCCCTTGCGATCAGCTGAGCGCGGATCATCTGCCGCGCAAAGATGAACTGACCGGTGACGGCGCGGTATCCGCCCTCGAACAGGGCTCTGACCGTCCCGTCCGATCCTTTGGCGGACTGTTTTATTTTTGCCACCGTTCCGATATGGAAAAGGTCCTCTTCGCCGGGCCTGTCGGGTGACAGATCGGACTGGAACACGAGGAATACGAAGCCGTCCCTTTCGTTTGCGAGATCAAAGGCGTTCTTGCATATATCGCGCGTCAGTTCAAGATTGACCGTGATGCCCGGAAAAGCCACGGACCCTCTGACCGGTATGCAGGGCATAACGGTCCCGGGCAGCGGCTGGATGTATTTTTCGTTCATTGACATTTTTGTGAAAGTACCTCTGTGTAAAACTATAACAACAATTTTATCGCGTGTTTATAAAAATATATAGTGTGATTTTGTTAATTCTCCTCATTGTCCTCCTCGGCGTATCTTCTGAGGACGTTTACCGCCGGCACCGCGAAAAAGGCGATGATACCGCCCGCCAAACAGCCTATCATGAGCGGATAATGGGATAATTCCGTCAGTGACAGATATCTGTCCTGCGGCGTTATGAAATACTGACCGACGTATTTGATGAGCAGAAATACGGGCACGTATCCCGACAGTACTCCGAGCGCGTCTGACAGAAGCAGTCCGTATTCGTACTTCGTCGTAAGCCATACGAGGACGAACGACAGCGCGACGGAGAAGAGTATGAATCCGTAAACGCCGACGTGCTGAAACTGCATCGTCAAGCAGTCGACAACGAGCGCAAGCGCGGTGAAGACCGCAGACACGAGCGTGTTTTTCGTCAGATTCAGCGTCAGCGAGTACGCGACGGCAACGGCGACGCCGAATCCGAAACCGACCTTGCCGAACCGGATGAGTACCGCCTGCAAAACGAGGACGACGGCGGAAATAATAACGTATTTGAGCGTTTTTTTCATCTTGCCGCCGCTTCCTCCGCCGCCTGAAGCAGCCTGATGTGCGCGGATTCTATCTTTTCCGGATCGTCGTCGTAGTCGGTGAACGTACGCGTGACGGAGGCGCAGATGGCCGCCGCTTCCGCCGGATCTTTTCGCTCGACTATTTTGAACAGCTCGAACTCGATTATGCCCTCGGCCGTGGCGATAAGCCTCGTCGACGGCAGGACGCGGAGGTTTTCTTTGTCGGGGTAAACTATGAATCCGTCGCCTTTAAAGCGCGCGGAAGGAGAAGTACCGTAAAGACTCGTATCCGACCAGTAGTTATATCCCCAGTGTAAAAATCCCTGGATCTTTCTCTCGTAGCACGCCCAGCTCATTATGCGGCTGTGGTTATGTGGATGATCTATAAATTTGTTGATCCACCACGCCTCCTCGGGGAAGCAGCACGAATATACCCAAACTTCCTTGCCCTCTTCTCTCATCCTGTCGTAGTAATCTGCGCCCGGCTCGTAGACGTTTATGCGCGGGATGTACGTGTCTATGTAACCCTGCAGCCCGAGGCCCGACGGATGCTCGTCGAGCGGCTCGCCGCATTTGATCCCCGGCGCGGCTTTCGCGCAGATCTGTCTCGCCCAGATCCAGCAGTCCGTGTAATGCGGCTCATCCTGGAGTCTGAACTGGAGCATGTCGAGCAGCCCCTTTTTCTCGAAGAACTTATAAATGCCGTTGAAGTAAGCGTACATCCACGCCTCCGCCTCGGGCGTCTTGTATTTCACGTTGACGGTCTTGCCGCCGTAATCTATCATGGGCAGAACGTCGCCGTTCACGCTCGCTATTATCGAGCGCACCGCGAAGCGCTTCGTCGGTACGTTTTTCATCATGAAGTCGACGTACTTTTCGACGTACGTGAAATCGAGCGCCCATTCCGTCTCGGATACGCGTTTGCTGCCTCCGTCAAGCAGAAGCGGGATGACGATGATATCGATGCTGTTGTTGCGTATCATCTTAAGCGATTCCGCGTAGGAATACAGGAATTTCATCCTGTCCTCGCCCCACCTTTCACCGGCTAAATGCGTGAACGGATCGAGGAAGTATTCAAGGTAGAACTCGGCTTTGTCCGCATCCGGCACCGTCACGTTATAGACTCTGACGGAGCAGGGGAAGGTGAACTCGCCGACGCTTGTCGTAACGACCGCGTCGAACGTGCAGAGACCCGCCAGAGCCTCGGCTTTGACGTCCGCTATGATCCAGATGCTCTGCGAGCATTCCGCACCGACTTTGATCGTGTCGGTATCGGAGAGCTTGTCGGGGTATTCGCCGTCGTTATACCTGATAAAGTCCTGATAATAATATCTGACGTCATCCTCGCAGAGTACGTACGGTGCGGAGAAATTGACGAACCTGACGCCCGTTATTTCAAAATCCGAGTGTTCGCGCAGGACGAGCTGCCCGGCGGCGAAAGCGTTTTTCGCGCTGTGAAGGCAAAGCCTCGTCGTGTCGCTCATTTTTTCTCTTGTGCTTTTGAACACGTCGTACGCGCTGTTTCTTACAAATCTCAGCATTTTATTCACCTCACAGTATAAAGTGTATGGCTCTCAAAACTTCTTTATAAGAATCCGACTCGAACAGAAGCGTCTTGCCGTCGAGTCTTACGACTCCCGGATAGCACGCGTAACGTGTCGCGTCGTTTATGTCGCGGTAGCAGATCTCGAGCGCAAAGCTCTTCGGCAGGGCAAGTCTGCATTTGTTCTTGTAATCGCCGGACAGCGCCTCGGTCATGGCGCGCGTGATCTGCTGACATACCTTGTCGGGATGCTGTGAAAGACACGCGGAGCCGACGCCGCGTTTCGTTGCGACGGTGGTTATGCCGGGGATTAGCTCTTTGGCTGATTCGCAGAGTGCTTCGTCGCCGGAGAGGAATACCACCGGCACGCCGTAAAGCGCGGCGGTGTACGCGTTTATCACAAATTCCGAGGCGTATTCGCCGTTGATCTTCACGCTGTGCGCGGCGGTCGTCATCGTATGCGATAACGAATTGCCTTCGCTCATCGCCGCCGAATGATAACCGGTGAACGCGACGGCGTCGAATTTATCGCTGTCTATGCCGCTCATCATGCAGTTTACGTCGCGCGCCCAGCCGCGAAGCAGGGAAGCCGACGGGTGAAGTTTGTCGGGCAGGATGTTTCTCGCGCTGTCGTGCGCGTCCTTGACGAGTATGTCGTACCCGAGCCTGTCTGCCGCGGCGCACGCGGCGGAGACCTCTTTCGTCATCTGCTCGGCAAAATAGCCGTATCTCGGATGTCCGTATTCGGTTTCGTCCCAGCACGTGATGCCGCAAGTTCCTTCAATATCCGCGGAAATGAATAATTTCATGATTTCTGACCTCTGTTTTTTATTGTCAATATTTTTTTATATTATAATACAAACTGCGCGCGATGTCAATAAATAAATTGAAAATTGGCGCCGGCCTGTTATTTTTTCGAAAAATCTCTTGCAATCAATAAAAAAATATGGTATGATACATCAGTAAAAATGTTTTTTT
>JAGDCE010000379.1 GCA_017958705.1 Clostridia bacterium | reverse complement strand
TGTTTGGGGGTGGCGGGGGTTTGGGGGCGGTACCGGGGGTCCCCGTTGCGAACCGGAGAGCAACGGGGGTTCACGGAGTGGGGGGGCGGGGAGTCCCCAAGAACGCGAAGCGCACAATTCGTCCCATAGTTTCTATTTCAAACGGGAATCTACAGGCTTCTTAAATACTTTTTATGTTCGTCCGTCACCCTGAAGCTTTCGACGGCTTTACGAACCGCCATTTTGTGCACCGTCGGGGTCAGGCGATGCAGCTCGAAGTACGGCACTGTACTGTCGTACTGTTTTGCGAGCGCGGTCGCGAAGTACCACGCGCACATCATATTCACGTAATACTCGTCCGACGTTATGCCGGCGACCATATCGTTATATTCCGGCGAAAAGTCATTATCAAGAAAGAATTTCATCAGCATCCCTACGCCGATGCGCACGGTGTATACCCGGTCCGATGAAATCCACTCCCGCACGCGGGACAGCAGCTTCGTCTTATGCTTTTTGAAGATCTTCGGAATAATGGTGTCGCACGTCGCCCAGTTGCTGATATACGGCAGAAACGCTTCTATCGCGGACAGGCATTCGTCCTCGTCCTTCATTTCGGATATGATAAACGAATGGAGATTATTTTCCTCGTGATATTTATGCGGCAGGAGCGTAATGAATTCCTTTTTCTCCTCCGTCGTCATTTCGCGGCAGATCTGCCGCAGCTGCGGCATGCGGACTCCGATGACAGCGTCCGCGTCGAGTCCCGGCGTCAGCGACAGGGAAAACGCGGCGTAGCCGGGATCCGCGCACTCGTAAAGCCGCGCCCTTATTTTTTCGATCAAAACCATTTTTTCAGCGTTCCGAGAAGTCCGCGCGAAAGTGTCCTGCCGATCTGTCGGCCGATGGAATTCACGGCTTTGTTCGTCGCGGCTTTTTTCTTCGCCGCAGCCTTTGCCGCTTCCTTTTCCGCTTTTTCCCGCTCTTTTTCCTTTCTTGCTTCTTCTTCCGCGCGCGCCTTTTCCTCCGCCTCCGCCTCGTTTGCGGCGGTGATCAGCTCGTACGCCGACTCATTGTCGATCTCGTCCTCGTATTTTCCGAAAAGCGCGTCCGCGTATATGACCGAGCGCCGCAGTCCGTCGTCGATCGTGCCCATCTGCGACTGCGGCGGCAGTACCGTCGCGCGCTCCACGACCGACGGCCTGCCCTTTTCGTCGAGAAAGCTTATCAGCGCCTCGCCGGTACCAAGGTCGGTTATCGCCTCCTCGGTATCAAAATCCGGATTTACCCGGAACGACTTCGCCGCCGCTTTGACCGCCTTCTGTTCGAGCGGCGTGTAGGCGCGCAGCGCGTGCTGCACGCGGTTCCCGAGCTGTGCGAGCACGGGATTCGGAATATCCGACGGCTGCTGCGTGATGAAATAAACGCCGACGCCCTTTGAGCGTATCAGCTTGACGACCTGCTCCACCTGCTCGGTCAGCCCGCCTTTCGCGCCGTTGAAAAGCAGATGCGCCTCGTCGAAGAAGAATACGAGACGCGGCTTTTCCAGGTCTCCGACCTCCGGCAGTTCCTCGAACAGTTCCGCAAGCAGCCAGAGCATGAACGTGGAATACAGAAGCGGCGAGCGGAACAGCTTCGCGCAGTGGAAAACGTTTATGTAACCGCGGCCGTCTTCGTCCGTCTGCATCCAGTCGGACAGACTGATCGCGGGCTCGCCGAAGAACGCGGTACCGCCCGCGTCCTCGAGCTGCAGCAGCGCTCTCTGTATCGCGCCGGCGGACTGCTTTGTAATATTTCCGTACTGATTGAGCAGCTCCGACGAATGATCCGTGATGTACGCGACCATGCTCCTTATATCTTTGAGATCCGTGAGCAGCCAGCCCTTGTCGTCCGCGACGCGGAACGCAATCGACAGAACGCCGCTCTGCACGTCGGTCAGGCCGAGCAGACGCGACAGAAGCGACGCGCCCATCTCGGATACCGTCGTCCGGACCGGATGTCCGCCTTCGCCGTAGACGTCCCAGAATCTGACCGGGAAGCTCTTGTATTCGAATTTACCCGGATCGTATCCCATCGACGACAGGCGTTTATCTATAGAGTCCGTCCGCGCCCCGGGCGTCACGCATCCGGCGAGATCGCCTTTCACGTCGGCGAGAAACACCGGCACGCCGAGGTCGGAAAACGATTCCGCCATGACCTTCAGCGTCACGGTCTTACCCGTTCCCGTCGCTCCGCAGATGAGTCCGTGTCTGTTCGCCAGCTTCGGCAGAAGCAGCGCTTCCTTCGCGCCTTTTCCTATCAGAATCCCGTTTTCGGTAAGCATATCAAGTCTCCGTTTCGTTTTGCTGTCACCATTATATCAGCATGTGTGCCGGATGTCAAGCGCAGACGCACAAAAACCGGCGCATCAATCTTGACAATCCGGCGTTTTTGTGATATCATAGCAGTCAGAAACGGAATCGGGACAAGGCTATGAAATACGAAAGCTCATACGGTAAAGAAGAACTGATCAGACGCTGGGACGAGATCACCTCGCCGGCGCGTTTTGCCGGCGCGAACGAACAGCTCGACTGGGTATACAACGCGTCACGCAAAGGAGATTCCGTCAGGCTCGTCAAAAAGCCTCGCGCATCGTACGATCCTTACGCCACGGTGTTTCGCGGGAAGATCGAGGCGACGAAGACCGGCTCGCGGATACGCGGGATATTCACGAAAGGCGCGGCGGACTACATCATAACCGCGTTCGTCGCCGCGATATATCTCGGCGTTTGCATCGCGTACGCGGGACGCGCCGCGGACAAGACGGTACCGTATCTTCTGATATCGGCCGGGATCGCCGTGTTCATCTTTCTGCTGACGCCCCTGCCCGGCAAGCGCAGAAAGTACGGAGAGCTGATCAGGGAAGTCGTCGGCAAGGCGCCCGACGCCTCCGGCAAGGAAAAAGAAGCCCCTGAACAGACGCAGGAGCAACAGGAGCAGAAGGAAAAATATAAATTCAGACTCGGAGTAAAAAATAAACGGGACGGTGTGTGATGTTTTACGATAAATTCTACGAAAAAACGAAAAGCAGAGCTGAAGCCGTAAGGAAAAGCTGCACTCTGCGTATGATTCTGCTCATCGCCGGGCTGATCCTCGTGCCCGCGGCGATTCTGCTCATATCCATTTTCGTGCTCAGAAAGTTCAACGTCTTTACGGTCGTCGCATGTGCTGCCGCCGCGGCGCTGTTTGCAGTCGATCTTATAAGGCTTTTGCGCAGCGGCGGAAGATATCTGCATTGTAGACACGACGTCAAAAGCCTCGTGAACGAAACTGCGCCGGGCGGACAGCTGCAGACCTTTTCCGATCCGTACGACGGCAAAGTTTTCTCTTACACGCTGAAAAACGAATCGTCGGTAGAATGCGGTTTTCTGCGCGGCAAGTACACGTTCAAAGTCAAAAACGACGAATGGGACGAAGTGGCGTCGTTTACGGCGGACAGGGAGGAAGATTTCGAGCGGACCGCGAAAGAGACGCTCGGATACGCCGCGTCGCTTGAAAAGCTGCCCGACGGCGAATACGACGAGACGCTTCAGCCCGAGGT
>JAGDCE010000040.1 GCA_017958705.1 Clostridia bacterium | reverse complement strand
CATCGCGAGCGCGGTACGCAGCTGTTCGCCGCCGGAGATCTCGGGCGGGAAATGATAGGCGCGCGCCGAGATGTCGAGCATCGAGAGCACGAGGGGCACCGTTCTTCTTATGTTCTTCGACGATTTTCCGAGGACGCGCATCGCGAACGCCACGTTCTCGTAGACCGTGAATTTCGGGAACAGTCTGTAATCCTGGAAATCCATACCGATCTTGCATCTGTAATCCGGTATTTTCCTCTTGCGGATCTTTTTCAGATCCACGCCGTCGACGAGCAGCGTGCCCGACGTCGGGACCTCCATGCGCGTGAGCAGGCGCATGAGCGTCGTTTTGCCGGAGCCGTTCTCGCCGACTATGAAGACGACTTCGCCGTCGTCGATCTTGAGATTCACGTCGTTCAGCGCGATCACCGTGGTGTCGCGCGTCGCGGATCTGTATGTCTTTGTAACGTGTTTGAATTCTATCATGTCAGTCCTTTATGCGGATCAGAATTTGACCGGTTTGCTCGAAAGGTACTTTTTGACCATGAGCGCTACCTTGAAAGTGATGGCGTCGTCGAACTCTCTCAGATCGAGTCCCGTCATCTTCTTGATTTTTTCGAGTCTGTACACAAGCGTGTTCCTGTGTACGAAAAGCTTTCTCGAGGTCTCGGATACGTTGAGATTGTTCTCGAAGAAGCACTGGATCGTCTGAAGCGTCTCGCGGTCGAGCTGATCGAGCGATTCCTTCTTGAATATCTCGTGCAAAAACATCTCGCAGAGCGTCGTCGGCAGCTGATAGATCAGCCTGCCTATGCCGAGGTTCTCGTACGCCACGATATCCTTCTCGGTGTCGAACACCTTGCCGACCTCGAGCGCGACCTGCGCTTCCTTGAACGAGCGGGCGAGATCCTTGACGCCGTCGGCCGCCGTGCCTATGCCTATCGCGACCTTGGTGTAGAATTCGGACTGTATCGTGTCCGAGATCTGGCGCGCGAGATTGAATATGTCGGCGGGATCGTAATTCGGTCTGACCTCCTTGACGAGGACTATATCGTGTTCGCCGATGCTGATGACGTAGTCCTTGTTCTTGTCGGGGAACATTCCGGCGACCATGTCGAACGGCACCGCGTCGGCGCGCGAAAGGAACTTTATCAGCATGACGACTCTCAGGACGTCGGTGCTGAAGTGCAGCTCTTTTGACTTGATATAGATATCAGACGGCAGGATGTTGTCGAGTATTATGTTCTTTATGAACGAGCTCTTGTCGTATTTTTCGTCGTACAGATTCTTGATATTGTTGAGCGATACCGCAAGTATGCCGCAGATCTTCTCCGCGGTCTTGTCGTCGCCCTCGGCGAACACGGCGTATTCCGCTTTTGCGGCGGTGCCGATCGGACGGTACGTGTAGCCGTTGACGCAAACGGTCTCTGAGGTGTACGCAAGCTCGTCTTTCACCCCGCGGCGGATCTCACCAATGCGCACGAGCTCGGAGCAGGATATGACGGCCCCGTTTTCATCGATGACGCCGATGGTGCGGTCTACTACGTCCTTCATCTGGTGTATTATGCTTTGAAAAAGCCTGTTTGACATTTCTTTGACCATTTCCTTTTCAGATTTGTGTATATTTTAAATGATATTTTACTGCGCGATTTAATCAAATTCAATATAATACACAAAATTTTTTATAAACTTTTATATTTGACCCCCGCTTTTTTGGATGTTTTGACGAAATTCAGCTGAATTCGTATCCGATGCAGGACATCACGTAGACCGGCGCCGTCTCGCATCTGAGTATGCGCGGCCCGAACGTCACGGGCGTCATCAGACGCTCGACGGCGAGCCGGCGCTCGCGCGGCGCCCAGCCGCCCTCCGGCCCGATGAAGACGCTGATCGAGTCGCCCTCGAATTTACGGAGCACGGAGGATAGAGACGTTTGCCGCTCATCCTCGTCGCAGAAGATACGCAGACCGTCAGCCGAAGCGACGGCGTCGGTGAAATTTACCGCCGGCGTGATCTCCGGTATGATCCCGCGCCCGCTTTGCTGTGCCGCCTCGCGCGCTATGTCGGACCAGCGGCGCAGCTTTTTTTCAAGCGATCTTTCGTCTGGACGTGAAACGCATCTGTCGGAAAGCACCGGCGTTATCGCCGCGGCGCCGAGCTCCGTCAGCTTCTGTATTATGAATTCGAATTTGTCGGATTTTGGCAGCGCCTGATAAAAATGCACGTTCACGCGCAGCTCCGACTGCGAGCTGAACCGCTCGTTCACACAGCAGACGACGGCGTCGGGTGAGGACGAGCCGACGGTACAGACGGCGCTGTTTCCGGCGCCGTCACAGAGTATTATCTTTTCACCCGCCTTCATGCGCAGAGCGGACGCGACGTGTACC
The DNA here is from genome assembly GCA_017958705.1 of Clostridia bacterium. Classification (GTDB taxonomy): domain Bacteria; phylum Bacillota; class Clostridia; order Oscillospirales; family CAG-272; genus UBA1248. Next base: position 3,056 of record JAGDCE010000040.1, on the reverse strand, counting down.
GCGTCTTTGCCGGAAAGCGTCACCGTGTCGGCGGCAAGCGCCTCGGGCGTGACGAAGATGCGCGTCATTTGTCTTCTCCGTCCGGTATCACGACCGCGAGGAAGACGCAGTCGCTGCCGCCCGCCGCGATCATACCGTGAGGATAATTCGAATCGAGATAGATGCAGTCACCCTCCTCGAGCATTTCGGATTTTCCGTCGACGACCATGTGGAGTTTGCCGGAAATGACGAGGTCGAATTCCTGACCGCCGTGGACGGACAGCGGGATCGGAGAGTTCTGAGCTTCGTCTGAATACGGAGCCGTGACCATGAACGGTTCGACCTTCCTGCCTTTGAACAGATACGAGATATTCTTATACGAGAACCCGTGACGGCGTTCTACCGGCGTGCCCTCGTTCTTTTTTACGACCTGATATACGGAGAGCCGCGGGGTCTCGCCCATTATCAGATCGGTCACGTCTATGCCGAGATGATGGGCGCATTTGTAGAGAAAGGATATCGGTATATCGGTCTCCCCGCGCTCGCAGGCGGTGTAGAATTCTATTGTCGTGCCGGTGACCGACGCCATCTCCTCCACGGAGATGTCGAGGATGTCGCGCATCGTGAAAAGGCGCGTGCCTATGTTTTTAAGATCGGATTGTTCCATATATCCCTCCGTGTAATGTCTTTACGTGCTTATTTTACCATATTTTTTAACATATTTCAATAGATAGAGACGATTCAGAGGTTGATTTTTTATTATTTTTCGGTTATAATTCAATTAATGCACGGTCAACGGAGGAATATATGTCGAAAATTTTCAGTTTCGGTGATTTCATAAAACGTCTTGACAACGCCGGGCTTCTCGTTTCGGTCAGCGGCGAATGCCGCGACGATATAACTTTCATCTGCGCGGACAGCAAAAAGGCCGTCCCCGGCACGCTTTTCATATGCAAGGGCAACCATTTCAAACCCGAGTATCTTTGCGACGCCGTGTCGCGCGGCGCCGTCTGCTGCGTGTCGGAAAAACAGTACGCGGACGGCGTCCCGTGCGCGATCGTCTCGGACGTGCGCGCGGCGCTCGCGGAGATATCCGATATGTATTACGGCTCGCCCTGTCGCGAGCTCGATATGATCGGCGTCACCGGCACGAAGGGAAAAACGACGGTCGTTCATTTCATAAAAGCGCTGCTCGACGCGCACGCGTCAAAGCGCGGGGAGCCGCCGTGCGGGCTCGTCTCAACGGTCGAGACTTTCGACGGCGTTACCGCCGAGGAGAGCGTCAATTCGACGCCTGAATCGATAGATTTGCAGCGGATACTGCGCTCCTGCGTTGAAAACGGCCTTGATAAAGTCGTCTGCGAGGTGTCGAGCCAGGCGCTGAAATATCACCGCGTCAGATGCGTGAGATTCGGAACGGGCGTTTTCACGAACATTGGCGAAGACCATATCTCGCCGGTCGAGCACCCCGATTTCGAGGATTATTTCAGCTCAAAGCTCAGTCTGTTTTCTCACTGCGACACCGCGGTGATCTGCCATGAAAGCGAGTATTACGACCGTATACGCGAGGCGGCGTCGACCTGCCGCAGCGTCGTTACGTTCGGCGCCGATCCGTCCTGCGACGTGTACGTATACGATATCAGAAAGGAAAACGGCAGGATACGTTTCGGAATGAGAACGCCCGCGTACGACGGCGATTTCTCGCTGCGGATCGCCGGCTCGTTCAACGTGTATAACGCCGCCGCCGCGGTCGCCGCAACGTTATCCGCCGGGATAGACGAGGAGACGGTGCGCGAGGTGCTCGCGGAGGTCGCGGTGTCAGGCAGGATGGAGACGTACGCGTCTGACGACGGCTCGGTCGTCGCTATCGTCGACTACGCCCACAACGCGATGTCGTTTGAAACGCTGTTCTCACACGTGCTCGGAGAGTACCCGGGATACAGGATCGTGTCGGTGTTCGGATCGGTCGGAAACAAAGCCGAGGTCCGCCGCTACGCGCTCGGCAGGATAGCCGGAAAATACAGTGATTTCGTGTATATCACCTCAGAGCATCCCGATTACGAAAGCCCGTACGCGATAGCGGAACAGATAGCCGCGGGGATCAGAGAGGGGAAGGCGGAGTATACCGTGATCCCGGACCGCGAGCTCGCGGTGGAGACCGCCGTGAGAGAGGCGAAGGATCAGACGGTCGTGCTGATCCTCGGCGTCGGCAACGAGACGACGCAGCGTATAAACGGCGTGCTGTACGAGAGACGCTCCGACAGCGAATGCGCACTGCACGCGCTGAAAGAAAAAAGCAAAGTTTCAGTATAACGTCATACGCTTAATCACATTGCGGTGATATCATTCCGTCATGTGATAAGGGGGGCGTTATAAGTGAAAAGAACGTTATCCGCGCTGATCTGCGCGGTCTCGGATTCGACGACTCGGATATCGAAGGACTCGAAGCGCTCAATTCGAAGAGAAAGGAAAACGGCGGCGCGACGCCGTATGTGATAACCGTCTCCGCCGTGATATTGCTCAACGCGGCGGCGGTCGTCTGTGCGGTCGCCGTGCGCCGGAAAAAAGCATGAAAAGAATAACGGCCATACTGCTTGCCGCCGCGGTCTGCGCGGTGATGTTCTCGTGTTCGTCCGGCGGTCAGTCGGACGGGGAAGCGTTCGCCGGCGCGAAGCCCGCCGTCGGCAGGATAGCGTCGGGGTTTTTGAAGGAGCTGTTTTCGTCGCTTTTCAAACCGTCGTCCGATATGACGGCGGATTCCGACGCGGAATATACGTATAAGACGGAAGAAGGCGAACAGACGGCTCACGTCAGAGTCGGAATGTCCGTACGCGCGGAGGACGGAGCCGTCGCGGCGTCGGTCGGAGGTGTAACGGTCTCGTATGACGGTACGCTGCGGCTTGACGGCGCGCAGATCGGATACGGTGAGGAGATCGACGATATAGCCGCCGCGTTCGCGGCCGCGTTTATGTCTGTCGCCGACGCGGACGAGTACAGCTCGGCGCCGGACAGCATCAGATCGGGAGACGACGACGTCGAGGTGACGAGGTATACGCTTAAGCTCAGCCGTACTAAGT
>JAGDCE010000378.1 GCA_017958705.1 Clostridia bacterium | reverse complement strand
AGCGCGGCGGCTATGAACGCCGGTCTGAACGCGCGGCTTGTTTTCGGCGCTTTTTCCGTTTTGGATACGTATCCGGCGTCGACTTCGTCGAACGCTTTGTTCAGTTTATCGTTTTTCATTTTATAACACCCTGTTTTATCAGATATTTGTGAAGGCTGTTTTTCATCCGCGCAAGCCGCTGATACACGGCGGCGTCCGATATACCCAGGCGGGAGGATATCTCCGGTACCTGATCAAAATACCAGTACTTCCGCATGAATATGTACAGATTCGTCCTGTCGAGCGTCTTCAGATACCGGTTCAGTATCGAGGTCAGCTCCGAGCCTTCGATCTGCTCGATGATATCCGTTTCATCCGGAAGCACGTCGCCGATCTCCTCAAGGCTCACTCCCGATCTTTCGTCGCGCATCTGCGCCGTGTTTCTGCGGTATCGCTTTATCGCGATATTGCGGATGACCTTAAACGCAAAAGCGGAAAGAGGCGACGGCTTGACGGGCGGGACGGCGTTCCAGATGCCTAAATACGCGTCGTTTAAGCATTCTTTCGCGTCCTCGTCGTTTTTCAGTATGTTTTTTGCGACTTTTAACATCGACGCGCCGTATTTTCCGTCAAGCTCCGCCACGGCGTCATTCGACCGCTGCAAAAACAACTCCACTATCCTTTCGTCTTCCACTTCATCACCGCCTTCACTTATATACTACCGATCAAAAGGCGTTTTTTATCGGGCGTTATACTTTTTTTGTCAAAAATAAAATATATTCATCCGCTTCTTTTCTGCTTTTAAATATAATAATATCTTTTTCCTTATACTTTTCAAGCAGACTGAGCGTCACGGGGCGCTGATCGGTATCGTAATCTCTGATCCACTTCTCAAATTCGGGATCGAGTTCAGTTTCCGTCCAGGGAAGATCGGGGTGGATTATCCCGACGCGCGCCGCGGCGCCGGCGAGGCGTTCACGCAGCGGGATGTCGAAATAAAATACCGTGTCCGCCGCGGCGATGCGCCGCTCGAGCGTCCTGCCGTATTCCCCGTCGATGATATATCTTTTATAGCCCAGAATAACGTCGAGCCGGCGGTCGAACACCTCGCGGCTGACGTGCGTTTTATCCGGATTCCAGAAGACGTTGTCGAGATGATAAAGCGGCAGTCCGGTCGCCTCGGCAAGGCTGCGCGAAAAATAACTCTTCCCGCTGCCGCTGCCGCCGATAACGACTATTTTATCCATCCGAAAAACCTCCGGGATCTTAATTCCGTCTGACTTTTATAAGCAGCGCTCTGCCCTCTCTGACCGTGATCAGCGCCGTTTTGCCGGGCAGCGGTTCGTTGCTTATGCCGAGCGGGAATTCCGTCGTCAGCTCGGCGCGGTCAAGCGGATAAAGCGCGTTTTTTATGCTCACGCCGCGGCATACGCCGGTGACGTTGAGCAGTGAAAAATACGAAAAGTCACAGCTCACCTCCGCTTTGTCTGTCACGACCGAGACCTCCGAATAGTCGTCGACCGCAAGCGCCGTGCAGCCTTCGGACGCGAGCATGTTAAGCACGGCGATATTGCCGAGCGTATGATCAAGCCTGCCGCCGATCACGCCGACTAGAAGAAAATCGCGGAACCCGCGCCGCATCGCCTCTTTTACCGCGAAAAGCGTGTCCGTCTCGTCCTTTATATGCGGCAGGACGATCGTTTCCGTCGGGCGCAGCGGATTTTCCGACGAGTCGAAATCTCCGACGATCATATCCGCTCTGTGAGCGAGCTTCTCCTCGTGAGAAAGGCCCGCGTCGCAGTAGATGAAAAAATCATCCCGCCTGAGGTATTTTTTTATTTCCTTGTATTTCGTTATCTTCGCCGCGCCTGCCACGACGCATCTTCTGTTATCCAATCTCTATCCCTCCGATCTCCGATACGTGCACGGCAATGAATCCGGCCGCGCACGCCGTTTTTACGTAGCTGCGGTCGTCCTCCACGACCAGCGTTTCAGCCGGCTCACCTCCGAGCAAACGAGCCGCGTGTATGAAAACGTCAGCCGTCCGTTTGCTCGTCCCGATCTCGTCGCACGTCACTATGTATCTGAAATATCCGAGCATTCCGTTTGAGGAAAGCGCGGCTTTTACGAGTTCTTTTTCATTCGCCGTCGCGACGGCCATCGGTATCCCGGCGGCTTTCAGACGGTCGAGCACCGGGATCACGCCCGGCATCGCTTTTACCTCCGTCCCGTACTTTTCCGTGACGATACGCATTATATCCTCCGAGATCCGCTCCTCGCTGTCGGGAAGTGAAAAGAAATCCTTGACGAACTTTATGCTCTCGCCGTACGTCATCTTCATGAATTTCGCGTAGATCTCGTCGGTCATCTTTTTGCCCTTCGAGGCGAGGTAAACGTCGTCCGCCGCCCGCCACACGCCGAGTGAGTCGATCAACGTGCCGTCGGCATCGAACACCGCGCATCTTATCATGTTTTCCTCCGTTTGCAAAAGAGCCTTTGGTTTTGCAAAGGCTCTTTTATGATTATTCTTCTGTTTCCGTCTCCGGCGCGGGTTCTTCGCCTTCGCTTTCGGCGGGACGTTCGGGTCTGAACGGCTTTCTCGGAAGCGCGGCTTTGCGGGAGAAGTTCATTCTTCCCTTTTCGTCGGTGCCGAGGCATTTGATCGTGACGGTGTCGCCCATCTTGACGACGTCCTCAACGTTTTCCGTCCTCTTGTATTCGAGGTCGCGTACGTGTACGAATCCGAGATATCCGGGAACGATCTCGACTCTGCAGCCGATCGGCAGGATCTCGACGACCTTGCCGGTGTAAGTCGCGCCCTTGACGGGCTCGAACACGATGCCTTCGATTATCGCCTTCGCGGCGTAGCAGGCGTTCTTGTCGACGGCGGAGATGAACACGGAACCGTCGTCCTCGATGTCTATCTTGGCGCCGGTGTCGGCGACGATCTTCTGGATGACCTTGCCGCCGGTACCTATGACTTCGCGGATCTTGTCCGGATTGATCTGCATGCTGATCATCTTCGGGGCGTAGTCGGAAACGTCGTCGCGCGGACGGTCGATCGCCTTGAGTATGATCTCGTCTATGATATAATCTCTGCCCTTGTGCGTCGTTTCAAGAGCGTTCTTGATGATCTCGGGAGTAAGACCGTCGATCTTGAGGTCCATCTGGATGGACGTGATGCCCTTGTGAGTACCGGCGACCTTGAAGTCCATATCGCCGTAGAAGTCCTCGAGGCCCTGGATATCGACCATCGTCATCCAGCGCTCTCCCTCGGTTATAAGGCCGCAGGAGATACCGGCGACGGGCGCTTTTATCGGCACGCCCGCGTCCATAAGAGCGAGGGTCGAGCCGCAGACTGACGCCTGCGAGGTGGAACCGTTGGACGAGATGACTTCGGATACGAGGCGGATCGCGTACGGGAATTCCTCAACGGACGGAAGCACCGGAACGAGAGATCTCTCGGCGAGCGCGCCGTGGCCGATCTCACGTCTGCCGGGCGATCTGGAGGACTTCGCCTCACCGGTCGAATAACCCGGCATATTGTAATGGTGCATGTATCTCTTCTCTTCTTCCTGATCTATGCCGTCGAGCTCCTGCATATCGGAAATGGAGCCGAGCGTGGCGATAGTCATGACCTGAGTCTGACCTCTCGTGAACAGACCCGAGCCGTGCGTTCTCTTGAACAGTCCGACCTCGGCCGCGAGCGGTCTGATCTGATCGAGACGGCGTCCGTCAACGCGCTTGCCCTGGAGCAGCCATTCGCGGACGATGACCTTCTGCAGCTTGTAGAGGATCTCCTCGATCATCGGATGAGAATCGGGATATTCTTCGTCGTATTCTTCGTAGATCTTGCCTCTGATGACGTCTATCGCCGCGTCGCGGACGGTCTTGTCGTCGGTGTCGAGCGCGAGCTTGACGTCCTCGGTGAACTCCGCGGCGATCTTGTCGTACAGCTCGTGGTCTACGTCGTGATGCTCGTATTCGAATTTCGGCTTGCCGATCTCCGCCTGGATGGATTTGATGAATCTGACGATGTTCTTGATCTCCTCATGCGCGAACATGATGGCGTTGAACATATCCTCGTCGGATACTTCCTTGGCGCCCGCCTCGATCATGACGACCTTGGCTTCGGTGCCGGCGACGGTCAGCTCGAGCGTGCTGCGCTCTCTCTGCTCAGCGTTCGGGTTGATGATGAACTTGCCGTCGACCATGCCTACGAACACGCCGCCTATCGGTCCGTTCCACGGGATATCGGAAATGGATATCGCGATCGACGCGCCTATCATGGCAGCGATCTCGGGGCTGTTGTCGTGATCGACCGCGAGAACGGTCATGCTGAGGTTGATATCGTTGCGCAGATCCTTCGGGAACAGCGGGCGGATAGGTCTGTCTATCACGCGGGAGGTGAGTATCGCTTTCTCGGTAGGCTTGCCCTCACGGCGGAAGTAACCGCCGGGGATACGGCCCACGGAATAAAGTCTCTCTTCAAAATCGACGGACAGCGGCATATAGTCGATACCGTCTCTGGGTCTCGCGGACGCGGTCGCGCAGGCGAGGATGCAGGTGTCGCCGTAACGGACGAGGCACGAGCCGTTTGCAAGGCCCGCCATCTTGCCGGTCTCTATCGTGAGAGGACGGCCTGCGAGTTCGTAGTTGAATACCTTGTAGTTTTCGAACATTTCTTTTCTCCTTTTATTTTTTCGGAGATACGCCTTAGGTATAACATTTACCTTCACGCCGGACGCTCCGGCGCAAAGGTAACTGCTACACTTAAGACGCTCCGTTGTTTACCGCAAAATTCGGAGACCTCCCGCCGCTTTGACGGGAGCTCCCCGAACGGTGTCCGCGTCCCCGGTATGAAAAGGAGCGGACGGTTTGTTTTTACTTTCTTAAGCCGAGCTTATCGATTATCGCTCTGTAACGCTCGATATCCTTTTCTTTCAGATATCCGAGAAGGTTACGGCGATGACCGACCATCTTGAGCAGACCGCGTCTGCTGTGGTGGTCGTTCTTGTTGACCTTTAAGTGTTCGGTCAGTTCGTTGATACGGGTCGTCAGAATGGCGATCTGTACTTCGGGCGAACCGGTGTCGCTTTCGTGAGTTTTGTACGCAGCGATTATTTCCTGCTTCTTTTCACTGGTCATTTTATTATCACCTTTCAAATAATTATTCCGTACACCGAGCGATCGGCGGGTGACTGTTTGCCCGAAGACCCAGCGTGCGGTAAAAGCTCATACCGAGTCAGTATTATACACTATAATTCCGGTTTTGTAAAGAGGGTAATATGAATATTTT
>JAGDCE010000377.1 GCA_017958705.1 Clostridia bacterium | reverse complement strand
GTGCCGATGTACGGTGCGAGGGAATTCCCGGAAATAAACAGAAAACTCACGAAATATGAATACCGCCGCGTCGCGGACGAAGCGCTGCGGCTCGGGTTCCGCGGATTTTTCCAGGATCCCGGCTCGCAGGATCCCGGCTATACGCCGGCGTTCGATCTGACAGGCGTTTGATCAATATTGACAAAGGAAAAGATTGCAATGAAAAAAGTGATCTCGCTGCTTCTCGCACTGGCGACCGCGGCGGCGGTACTCGCCGGATGTACGGAGGCCCCCGGCGACACCTCCGCCGACTCTACCGCCGGCGTGACGGAGCCGGCTCCCGACACGGCAGCCGCGACCGATACAGAAGCCGCGACCGATACGGAAACCGAAACGGAAACAGAGACAGAGACCGAGGAGGATACCGAGACGTATTTCGTCCCGGATGAGTTCGTGCCGGTCGAAGACCCCGATTCGTTTCTGATAATGCCGACTCTGTTCAGCTCTCACATGGTGCTTCAGCGCGACAGAGAGTTTTACGTCTGGGGCAGATCGAACCGGGAAGGCGCGATAGTGCGCGGGACGATAAACGGTCAGACGAGATATACGACGGTACAGGACGGCAAGTGGAAGCTGACGTTCAAGCCGTGCCCCGCTTCGGCGGAGCCGACGGAGATGCTGATCGAGGACGAATGCGGTAATTCAGCCCTGTTCGAGGACGTGCTGTTCGGCGACGTCTGGATAATCAACGGTCAGTCGAACGCCGAGCTGACGCTCGGTCAGATCGTACCGAAGACGGGAATGCCGGAATTCGACGAGAACGAGCCCATACGCATACTTATGCAGCTCGGTTCCACGGCGATGACGTACAGCGGTCAGCAGCTGAAGCCTCAGCCGGAGCTTTTGTCAAAGATGTGGAACTGGAAGCGCGCGTCGCAGGGCGACATGCTGGCGTCCACCGCGCTCGGATTCTTCTTCGCGCGTCATCTTTCGGCGCAGTCCGGCGTTCCGGTCGGCGTCATCAGCACGGCGGCGGCGAGCGCGATGATACAGGAGCTGATGCCTAAGGAGACCGCCGACGAATTCGGATTCAAAGCCGGCTCCACGGCTCACGTGGCCGGGTACTACAACACGCTGATGAATCCGTTCGTAGGTCTTCCGATCAGCGGCATGATCTATTTCCAGGGTGAGAGTGAATCCGCGAACAACAAGTCGGCGAAGGATTATTCAAAGCACGTGACCGCGTATTTCAATGAGCTGCGCGCCCGCTTCGGTCAGGATTTCCCGATCTACAACGTACAGCTCTGCTCGTATACGAAGGCGTCGGAGGGGTGGCTGCAGTATCTGCGCACGCTGAGGGTATCGCAGTACAAATCGTATCTTGAACTCGATAACTGCACGCTGATACCGTCGTACGATCTCGGACCGGAAAGCGGTTACGCGGATTACATACATTCATACAAAAAAGAAGCGCTCGCGGAGCGCATAGTAAAAGCGGTAATGGCGAAGCAGTTCAAGGCAGGCGAGGAAAACGACTGTCTGTCTCCGGAGCCGGTAAGCGCCGTGCTGTCGGATGACGGCAAAACGGTGACCGTGAAATTCAAAAACGTCGGCAGCGGACTCACATCGACGTCCGGCGGCGCATCCGTCGCGGGCTTCTCGATCGGCACCGCGAACAAGACGAAGAACTGCGAGGCGGAGATCATATCCGCCGACACCGTGGCAGTGCACGTGCCGGACGACGCGAAAACGACGATGCTCGCATACGCGTTTGAGAACACCGTTACGGAAAAGAGCGCGCAGCTGTAC
>JAGDCE010000376.1 GCA_017958705.1 Clostridia bacterium | reverse complement strand
CGGTATCGTCGCCAGCAGATCGCCCGTCCAGTCGTAGACTCGGAACTCCTGCTTGTATCCGTTCTGCGACGATCTGACGAACCAGACGCTGTCCGGGGAGGCGAAAACGCCTTGCGACAGCGTGCCGGGCGGGGTGACGTTTCTGCTCGCCGTATGGTTCAGCTCGCCGTCCCAGAAATCGAGCGTCTCGCCGCTCCAGCGGGCGGATGCGAAAGCGTCGCGCTCCGGGCAGTAACCCATGGCGAAGAACGGCTGCCCGAGCTTGCCTTTCTCAAGCACCTGCAGACTCTGTCTGTCGACTATCGAATAGCCGTTCCAGCATTCCGTCAGCGATCCCTGGCACGAGGTCACGTAATACGAGTCTTTTTTCGACAGATACGTTATGTTGTTCGCGTGCTCGAGGTAGAGCGGACCGTCGCTTTGAGCAACGAGCTTTCCGTTCGTATCGAATTTGCACAGCAGCGTGCATTCCTCGCCGCGCTGGTCGAATTTGTTGAACGCGACGACCCAGCACTCGCCGTCAAAGCAGCAACCCTGCGCCGTGTTGTAGCCCTTTTCCGGGCATTTAAGCGTGTGTATCTTCACACCCTCGGCGGTCAGAGGCTTCGACAGATCGAGCTCGAATTTCACCGGCTCGGCGGTCGTCGCCGCTTCCGCCGTCGTTTCTTCAGCCGCGGTCAGCGTCTCCGTGTCGGCTTCGGTCGACCCGGCGCCGTCGGTCACGGCGGGCTCGCCCGCGCAGCCCGCGGATATCAGTACGAGCGCGGCGAGAATGATCGCCGCGGCGGTCTTTGTTGCTTTTTTCATTTTTTATCTCTTTTCATCTTCATAGGGCGCGCCGCGCGCCTCATGTGATAATAATATCATAGATCCGGGGAAATGTCAAGGACCGTTGATTTTTTACAAAAAAACCGTATTTTTCACTTTTTTTGAAAAATCCCGTGACTTATCATAACAAAAAAGGAATAGTATCTGTGACGGACGAAAGGAGGTGCGGAGCGTGAACGGAAGCGTGATAATCGATCTGCTCAATAAGCGTGACGAGACGGCGCTGGTGTACATAAAGCAGAGCTGCGGCGCCGGGATAACCGATATCGCTTATAACATCCTCAAAAACCGCGAGGACGCGGAAGAGGTGTTGTCCGATACGCTCCTCGCCGTGTGGAACAACGTCCCGCCGGACGCCCCGGTCAACTTTCCCGGGTACGTCTATAAGACGGCGCGCAACATAGCGCTTCACGCTTACCGGAAAAACCACAGCAAAAAGCGCGGCGCGGTGACCGTCCGCATAGACGAGCTGGCAGAGTGCATATCCGGCGGCGACGTCGAAGACCGGATCGAAGAAAGGCGGCTCGCCTCTCTGATCGACGGTTTCCTGTCGACGCTTGACGCCGACAGCAGACGCATTTTCCTCGGCAGATACTTTTACAATATGGAGTATAAGCAGATAGCCGAAAAATACGGTATGGGCCTGTCCCGCGTCAAGATGTCCGTCAAAAGAACGAAGGAAAAACTGAAAGAATTTCTGACAAAGGAGGGTTATTGATTTGAAACGCAAGGAGATATTGTATAACGCCATAAGCGGCATAAGCGAAGGGAAAGTCGCCGACGCGTACGAATACAGCAATAAAAAGGAAAAGAATACTACCCTGATGCGCGCCCTGAAGATCGCCGGCGTTGCCGCGGTGTTCTGCTCGTTCATCGTCCTGTCGCTCGTACTGCTGAAAGTGTCCGGACCGAAAACGCCGGTGGACGGGACGAACGCCGCGTCGTCCGGCGAGATGACCGAAAAAGAAGATGTATATATAGCCGAGGTCACAGCGGATGAAAGCGGATCGATCTCAAAGGGCGGGCAGATAGACGATAATTCGCCGGTGATTTTTAATCAAAACGCCGTCGAGATGATAAACAAAGTTTACAGTCACCCCGGTACGTCTGAAATGAGATTCAAACTGAATCAGACTGTCACAGAAGACGAGTATAAAGACTTCCCGGTAATAAACACCAACAGCAGGATCACACGTTTTTATGATCCTTGTTATGACGTACAACCGGTTTATTATGATTGGGAACATGATTGGGAACACAGACTCTATACAGATGATGAAGTGGCAGAGATACGTAAAAACGAGCAGGAACAGGGTTTAAAAGGAAGACAGTGTATCCTTCCCGACTGGTACAGCGGAACGCCTTACGTAAGATATGACGTAAACGGCTATGGAAAAGAGAAGCGCATCGTACATCTCGATATACTTGACGAGAATATATCCGTCTGCGGTCTTACGGTGAACTCAAGCCTTGACGAGGCGGAAAAAGTGCTTAAAGATCTCGGGTTTGAAGTAACGAGAAGAAAAATGGATTTCACTTACGGGTCCCGCTCGGACAGAGAGTATATTTTGGCGCAGGCCGACGGTTTCTGGATAGAATTTGAAACCGTATCGGAATACAAAGGAGCAGCCAAAAGCGCATATCCTTATATAGATTTAGTATACAAGGATAACGTAGTGCCGGCGGTCATACGTATGGGTATGGAGTTCACATACGTAACGTCTGATACGCATCACGCTATTTCGCAGGAGTATGAACAGTTTGAACTTCTGTAATGAAAGACAGGTGAAATGGTTTATACGGCGGGAGATCGCTCCCGTCGTTTTTTTTGTTTCTGCTTTGTCGGAGCATCGCATTCGGCGCTGTGAGGGGACTCACGAATGCGCGGCGCGGGGAAAACTATGAATTGCGCTTCGCGCTTGGGGAGCCCCGCCCTCCCGACTCCCCAAACCCCTCTGCCTCCCCCCAACTCCCCGATCAAAGATCGAGGGGGCGCGTGCCCCGACCAAAGGCCGGGAATACGGGGGGGCG
>JAGDCE010000375.1 GCA_017958705.1 Clostridia bacterium | reverse complement strand
CCGATATTCGATCTTATAGAAAAACGCGGCAATATCAGCCGCCGCGACATGTTCAACACGTTCAATATGGGCGTCGGCATGAGCATCATTGTACCCGAAAATCAGGCTGACGAAGCGATAAAGATACTGAAAGAATGCGGCGAGGACGCGTACATCGTCGGCGTCGTTAAAGAAAGCGAAGAAAAAATATGTCTTATCTGAAAAAGATATTTTCCGGCGTCTGCGCCGGCATACTCATAAGCATAGGCGGATCGGTGTTTCTGGCGTGCGACAACAGATACGCGGGCGCGGTGCTTTTCACCGTAGCGCTTTTGTGCATCTGCCTGAAAGGCTATTCGCTCTACACCGGCAGGATAGGATTTATAGTTGAGAGCCACGACAAAGAGTATTTCGGCGGTCTGACGCTCGGCCTGCTCGGCAACGCCATAGGAACGATAGGCTGCGGTTACGCCATAAGGCTCGCTTTGCCGAAGTTAGGCGAGGCGGCGGAAACGCTCTGCGCGGGCAAGCTCGATCAGACTTTTATACAAACACTTATCCGCGGCATATTCTGCGGCGTGCTTATGTATTTGGCCGTAAGCATTTACAAAGAGAAAAACAACGTCATAGGCGTTATCTTCTGCATACCCGTGTTCATCTTAGCGGGCTTCGAGCACTCGATAGCCGACCTGTTCTACTTCGCCGCGTCGGGCATAGTCTCTCTTAAAGCTTTCGGTTTTATCTGGACTGTAATACTCGGCAACACCGTCGGCGCGGTGATCCTGCCGCTTCTGACGTTTAAAGGAAAGGCGAAAAATGAAAAAGGTTAAGATCGCCGTTCTCGTTTCCGGCGGCGGCACGAATCTGCAGGCGCTTATCGACGCGCAGAACAGCGGTGTGATAACGAGCGGAAAGATCGTCTGCGTCATATCGAGCAAGCCGGGCGCATACGCGCTGACGAGGGCGGAAAACGCCGGGATAGACGCATACACCGTATTTAAAAAAGAGTGTAAAGATCATTCCGAGTTTGAAGAAAAGATCGAAAAAATCCTGATAAAAAAGGGCGCGGAGCTGATAATATTAGCGGGCTTTATGTCGATCTTATCGGCTGATTTTACGAAAAAGCATGAAAACAGGATAATAAACGTGCATCCGGCGCTCATCCCGTCGTTCTGCGGCGCGGGTTATTACGGGCTGAAGGTCCACGAGGCGGCGCTCGGATACGGCGTAAAGGTCACGGGCGCGACGGTTCATTTCGTGAACGAGATACCGGACGGCGGAAAGATAATAATGCAGAAAGCCGTCAGAGTTCACGATAACGACACGCCGGAGAAACTTCAAAAAAGAGTTATGAAGCAGGCGGAGTGGAAGATACTTCCCGCCTCCGCCGAGCTTGTATGTAAAAAAATAATATCGGGTGAGGTGTGATATGGATATTTACAAAAGGCACGATATCGAAGCGCTGATAACGGGCAACCCCTACGTTGGCCGCGGCATAATCGCGGGTCTATCCGAAAACGGAAAATACGCGGTCGCCGCCTATTTCATAATGGGCAGAAGCGCCAACAGCAGAAACAGGATCTTCACTAAGAAAAACGGCGGGATATTCACGGAACCGTTCGACGCGTCGAAGGTGCAGGACCCGTCGCTAATAATCTACGCGGCGCTGCGCAAATATGAAAACAAACTGATATTCACAAACGGCGACCAGACGGACACGATTTACAACGGCGTAAAATGCGGCGCGACTTTCTCCGGCGCTCTTGCAACGCGCGAATTTGAGCCTGACAAGCCGAATTTCACACCGCGCATAAGCTGTATGATGACGCTCGGCAAACCGCTGACCTACGAGATGAGCATACTGAAGTCCGAGGATGAAAACGGTACCGACTGCTGCCGCTTCACGTTCTCGTATAAAGCTCAGCCCGGACTCGGCCATTTCATACACACGTACGTTACCGACGGCAACCCGATACCGACTTTCCAGGGCGAGCCCGAACGCGTAACGATACCCGACTGCATAGACGAATTCACGGAGGCGCTGTGGCGCGGACTTGACGAAAACAATAAAATATCTCTGTACGTCAGATACACCGACCTTGAAACAGGCGAGGAGACGGACAGGCTTATAAACAAGAATAAATGAGGTGCGATATGAAGGAATTTGAACTAAAATACGGCTGCAACCCCAACCAGAAGCCCGCGAAAATATTCATGCACGACGGCTCGGACCTGCCGATAAAGATACTTAACGGCAGGCCGGGATATATAAACTTCCTTGACGCGTTCAACTCCTATCAGCTCGTAAAAGAGCTGAAAGCCGCGCTCGGCATGCCGGCGGCGACGTCGTTCAAGCACGTCTCCCCGACCTCCGCGGCGATAGGTCTGCCACTGCCCGAAAAGCTCAAAAAAGCCTGCTTCGTCGACGACGTGGAGGGCCTTGACGATTCGCCCCTCGCCTGCGCCTACGCACGCGCCCGCGGCACGGACAGAATGTCCTCGTTCGGCGACTGGATCGCGCTGTCCGACGTCTGTGACGTGACGACCGCAAAGCTTATAAAGCGCGAAATATCCGACGGCATAATCGCCCCGGGATACGAGCCCGAAGCTCTTGAAATTTTAAAATCCAAGAGAAAAGGCGGCTACAACATAGTTGAGATAGACGAAAATTACACGCCCGATCCGCAGGAACACAAGCAGGTCTACGGCGTCACGTTCGAGCAGGGAAGAAACAATTTCAAGATCGACAGGGAACTGCTCTCGAACATAGTGACCGTGAACAAAGACCTTACGGACGCGGCGGCAGCCGATCTGATAATCTCGCTCATAACGCTCAAATACACGCAGTCGAATTCCGTCTGCTATGCTTACGGCGGACAGGCTATCGGCGTCGGCGCCGGTCAACAGTCGAGGATCCACTGCACAAGACTTGCCGGAACAAAGGCGGACACGTGGTTTTTACGCCAATCCGATAAAGTTTTAGGATTGAAATTCAGAGCCGATATAGCGCGCCCCGACAGAGACAACGTCATTGACGGTTACATAAACCAGAACGAAGAGGACGTCTGCGCGGACGGCGTGTGG
>JAGDCE010000374.1 GCA_017958705.1 Clostridia bacterium | reverse complement strand
TCGTTCCGTCTTTTTCATATCCGTCTATCATCGCTCTGATATCGCCGACGTCCTTTTCGAGCATTGCGGCAAGCGTTTCCGGCGAGAGTCTCGCGTCTTTTTCAAGAAGTTTCAGAAGCTCGTTCATTTTATTTCTCCTTTATATATGTTATCTATCAGTTCATACGCTTCGTCAAAGCCGGACGCGACGTGATCCGTGTAGTGGGCGTCGCTGCCGAGCCTTATCTCCGTTCCGCCGAGATCGCGGTACGTCTGAAGAATCCGGTCTTCCGGCAGAAATACGTTCTTTCTCACGTAAACGCTGTTAAGCTCGTAGACCTTGCCGTGGACGATGATGCTTTTGAGTATTTCGGCGATCTTGCCGTCCCACAGCGAAATATCGACGTCTATCCCCGCGGCTTTTATGTAGCGCAGCGGATACGTCAGATGCGCGCACTGGTCGACGTACGGCAGATAAGTCATCTGCAGATATTCGTCGAAATATTTGTCGACTATGTCGATTATACGCCCGTACGAAAGCTTTGTGAAATCCGTGTAGTACGGATCCCGCTCGCCTTTCGTATTGTGCACGGAGCCTAAGACGTAGTCGAAATTGCCTTCGGCGACGATCTGCCCGGCGAGATCCGGATAATGGGTCGCCTGTCCGAGTTCGATGCCGATGAACACGTCGAGTTTATCCGCGTATTTCTCTCGCGCTTCCTCGCACTGACGTCTGTGCGTCGTGCGGTCGAACGGCGTGAAGATCCTCTCCGCCTCTGAGTTGACCTCGATGTGATCGGTCAGCACGATGGCGTCAAGCCCCGCGGCGACCGCGGCGGCGCACATTTTATCCGGTGAATTGAGATGCTCCGCGCAGTCGAACGAAAAATACGTGTGCGTGTGCGTATCTATCTTTTTTATGGGGTATTTTTTAATACAGGAGTTTGTTGAAAAATTCATAATAGGTGTGTAAAATATAATATATTGCGGGGGTTTTTATGATAAGAGCGGTTTTGTTTGATATGGACGGAGTCCTCGTCGATTCCGAGGAGCTGACTTACGAGGCGGCGATAGAAATGCTGCGTGAGCGCGGCGCAGACGCGTGCAAAGAAGATTTCATCCCTTTTATCGGCGCGGGAGATATCGCGTATCTCGGCGGCGCCGCCGGCAGACACGGGCTTTCATACGATGAAAGCATGTCGGTCGTCACGTACCAAAAGTACGAAAAGCTCGTGGCGGAGCACGATATTGCATACGAAAATACGGTGAAAACCGTGCTGAAGCTGAAAGAGAACGGGCTTAAACTCGCGGTTTGCACGAGCTCGGACCTTGTAAAGATGAATATAAACCTGCGTGCGATCGGCCTTAACGGCGTTTTCGACGCGCTCGTCAACGGCAGGGATATAGAGAACAATAAGCCCGCGCCGGATATATATCTGAAAGGCGCCGGACTGCTCGGCGTGCCGGCGGACGAATGCCTCGTCGTTGAGGACGCGAAAAACGGGATCCTCGCCGCAAAAGCCGCGGGGATGCATAACGCGGCGCTTACGACAACGTTCAGCCGCGAAGAGCTGATCGACGCAGTCGACCCCGAATTCATATGCGGCGATCTGTACGATATCGTAAATCTTATCTGTCAGTATAACACAAAACACGGCTAAAATCAATATTCTGCAGGCAATTTCTGAAAATTTTTACGGGCGGCATCGTGCCGCCCGTTTTTTTGATCGTCTGATT
>JAGDCE010000373.1 GCA_017958705.1 Clostridia bacterium | reverse complement strand
GGTCGGTCAGGCGGCGCGGCGTGGTGCACTGCGACACCATCTTGCCGACGAGATCGGAATCCTTCTTTTTTATGTAGTCCGCAATCGCCGCTTTCAGTTCCGCGCCTTTGAGATGCGCGAAATCGTTGTCGGCGAGGTATTTCAGCTTGACTTCGTTCGGCTGACCTTCAAGCCCGGGCGTGTACGCCGGCGAGACTACCGGGTCGGCGAGCTCCCAGATCTTTCCGACGGGATCCTTGAACGCGCCGTCGCCGTAGACCATGACCTCGACGCGCTTGCCGGTCTTTTCAAAGATCTCGCGCTGAATGCGCAGGACTATCGGCATGCAGTCGCGCGGGAACAGCTTCACGGTGTTCTCGGTCGCCTTGTTCGAGCCGAGCAGGCCGAAATTCTCGTTGTATCCCGAGCCGTCTACCGGCGCGGTGAGCAGCTCGTCAAGCCCGACGACTTTTTCGGCGCCGGCTCTTACGAGTTTTTTCTTCGTTCTGAATCTCGTGTGGATATCGCAGTTTATGACGTTCTTGCAGTAACCGAGTATCGCGCGGCAGTCGTTTGCGAAGATCACCTCGGCCTCGCAGCCGCACTCGGAGATCAGCTGCTTATAGTATTCGACGTAGTCGACGCCGGTGAACGGATGCTTTACGTATCCGAAAAGCTCGCGGTATCTCTTCTCGTCTAAAACGTCGCGGTAAGGGTCGACGTCGGCGTCGTCGAGCGTCTCGTCGTCGAAGAGGTGGTTGCCGACCTCGTCAGACGGGTAAGAGAGCATCAGCGTTATCTTTTTCACACCCTTCGCTATGCCGCGAAGGCAGATCGCGAAGCGGTTGCGCGAGAGTATCGGGAATATCAGGCCGATTTGGCCATCCGGGAATTTTGCGGCGACGTCCGCCGCTATCTGATCAGTCGTCGCGTAGTTGCCCTGCGCGCGTCCGACGACGGCTTCCGTCACGGCGATGACGTCGCGGTCGCGCAGTCCGAATCCCTCGGATTCCGCCGCCGCGAGCACCGAATCGACGACTATTTCGGCGATATCGTCGCCCTGTCTGATGATGGGAGCTCTTATGCCTCTTGATACCGTTCCTACGAGTCTTTCCATTTCTTTATCCTCTCTTATTTGAAATACGTTTTTATCTGATCGAGCATCGACGAAAAGGCGTCCGGCCTTTTCTGTGCCCATTTTTTCATGTCCTTGACGTTCTTTTTCCAGACGGTCGCGTTGTATTTTCCGCTTATCGTGCCGCTCCACTTCTCGGTGTGGTACTTAATCTCGTTCTTTATCTGATCCGCGTACAGATCTATGAGCGATTCAAGTCTGTTCTCGGTCTCCGCCGAGCAGAGATATTCGCAAAAATCGAGGAAGCTCTGTCTGAATCCGTCGTTGTGCAGGCACAGCGCGAGCAGACTCTGCACGTAAAGCGAATCGGGGTAGTTCTCCTCCGGATCATATCCGCCGTTATAGAAGTTTCCGAGCGTGAATCTGATCGTATCCGTATCGGCGAGCGTGTAGATCTCCGGCAGAACGAGGCACTGATAACGCCCGAACGTGAAGTCCATGTCGCGCGTCGTGAAACGCCATTTCCCGTCGGAATAAACGTTGCCCTCGATCTTCTCCCCCGTATATCTCCACAGCCTCAGATTGTTGTGCGGCCAGTCTGTGTTGCAGGTGTACAGCGACACGGCGCAGTATTTCATGAAGTTCTCCGTGTCGAGCTTCTCTGAAAGCTCCGCGTACGCCGCGTCGAGCGCCGCTTTGTCGCCTGAGAGCGCCGCGCGCGCCTTTTCGCACATCGCGATATATTCGCCAAGCTCGCTGTCCTCGCCTTCGTCGACTTCATAATAGAACCATACGTCGTCGAAGCGGCATTGACCGCCGTTGTCGTGCTCGGCGCAGTGGCGGGTCGTATCGAGCTCCGATTTGATGACCGTCACGAAGTTTTTGTCGAGCCCGTAGACGTTTTTCATGTAGTCGTCGTTTATGTCCTCTTTCATGTCGAGGATGCCGTAGTATTCGCCGTTGAGATACACGACGGCGAAGGCGGACAGCTGATACGCAACCTCGGGCGCCGTCTCCGCCATGAACGCGTTGGCGGTCGCGTCGCGCGTCAGCGTCATGCGCTCCGGATCCGCGGCGGTCGCCTGGATCGAATCGTTTCCGCCGTTGCGCAGGACAAGCCTGTCGTATTTCGTCATAAGCGTTCCCGCGCCTTCGCCGGAGATGATCTGTCTGCCGTCGAAGAACGGGTATTCGAAGCTGCCTTTGCCGTTATACTTCATCTCGTCGAAGTATCCGTCCTTGCGGGCGATCAGGCGGAAAGATTTCTGTCTCAGTCCTCTCGACGAGCCGCCGAATATGCGGATGCCCGAGTCCTGCGACACGACGCGCACGCCGTCGGACGTGAAGATCTCGACGTGGCACGGTCGCTCCCATTCCTTTCCGGAGTTCGTCGGGTGATCTATGATGCCGGTCTTGCCGTACAGGTTGTCTTTTTCCGTGACGAGCGAGACGATATAGGTCGAGAATCTTCCCTGCTCCGCACAGATATACGTCGCGGTCTTTATGTAGCCGAGATACGCGCCGTCATCTCCGAAGCACGCGGCGCGGACGACGGAGTTTTCACCGTCGCAGACGGTTATCGCGCTCTCGTATTTTTTGCTTTTCGGGCCGGGCTCGGAGCAGTCCGTCGTGTAGGCTACGTACGCGCCCTCCGGAGCGTTTTCCGGCAGCGACAGCTCAAGCGTCTGCGCGGACTGATACACGCCGCCTTTGACGGAAAAATCGACCGACAGGCGCGTGTCCTCTTCGACCGGTTCCGTTTCCGTCGCCGGTTCCGTAACGATCCCGGTCAGCGTTTCGGTGTCGGGCGGCGCGGCGGTCTCACAGCCTACGGCGAACATCGTCGCGGCGGACAGCAAGACGGCGAGTGTGATCTTTATACGTTTCATAATACCTCGTGTGAGTTGTGATTCCATAAACGCGGTGTCCCTACGGGACGAATTGTGCGCTATGCGCGTTGGGGGTTCCCCCTCCCCCCTCTCCGGGAACCCCCACCACTGTTCGCGGCGGGGAACCCCGGCACCACCCCC
>JAGDCE010000039.1 GCA_017958705.1 Clostridia bacterium | reverse complement strand
GCCCGAGAATTTTACGTACGGCGCGTTTTCGTCAAGCTTGTATTCCGGGACGTCTATAAAATCTTCCTCATACGTGTAAAGAATGCGGCAGAGCGCGTCAAGACTGTTTCTGACGTGCTCCGGCACGGCGCCGGGTGCGACCGTGTGCGTGTCGAAAAACTCCGCGTCGCATCCGTCCGGCAGAGAAGTGTGCACGCCCGTGAACACCGGCCCGCCGGCTTTGTTCTCCGCCTTTTCAAGCGTTATCCGCGTGATTTTTCCGTTTTTCGGCTTTACCGCAAAATAACATTTTTCCGCGCACTCGTACGCGCCGTAAATATACAGGGCGTCTTTGAGGTACGATACGGCTCCGGCGTCTGCCCCGCCGTTTTTGAACGGCGCGCAGTCGCGCTCCCACATATTCTTATACCACATCGTATAGCCGAGGACGAGCGGATAACTTTCCGCTTCGCCGTCTTCGTAATATACGGTGATCTTACCCATGGTATCGCCGGGAAAACGCACGTCGGCTTCCTCAGAGCTGCCCCAGTCTTTGCATCCGTCGGGTATCGAATGATATCCGCCTTCAAAATAAAGCGTACCGCACGTCTCGCCTATGTCAAGCGTGCCGTTTACAAAAGGTATAAAGCTCATATGTACCTCTCTATTTCAGGAATTTTTTCATATATTCGAGCGCGTATCTGAGCTCGCTTTGACATTCCGTCCCCTCCCGGTACCAGAACTCGCAGGTGAATATCCT
Source organism: Clostridia bacterium (assembly GCA_017958705.1). GTDB lineage: Bacteria > Bacillota > Clostridia > Oscillospirales > CAG-272 > UBA1248. Next base: position 1,094 of record JAGDCE010000039.1, on the reverse strand, counting down.
GACGCCGAGACCGTAAAGGAGAGGAACGAGCGTTTCAAAATCCACGCGGCCTTCGCCGTAGCGCATATCGCGAAAAATACCGGGCGCCGTCTCCTTAAGATGCGCCGCCGCAAGGTGTCCTTTTCCCGCGGCAAGATCTTTTGCCGGATCGTCCGCGCCGTTCGTCACGTTGCCTATATCCGGGTAGACCTGAAGATACGGGGAGTTGATGCGCTCAACGTATCTCATTGCTTTTTCCGTCGTGTTCATGAAATCCGTTTCCATCGTCTCGAACGCCAGGATCACGCCGGATGACGATGCGTACCGCACGGACTTTTCAAGGTTTTCTTCAAAATAAGCGCGTGTGTCCGCGTCGCCGTGCTCGTAGTAAACGTCGTACCCCGCGAGCTGTATTATGCGGATCCCGGTGTCATACGCGAAGTCGATCGCGTCCGAAAGTATCCGGAGCGAACGCTCACGCACCGCCTTATCATGGCTGCCGAGCGGATATTTCCTCTGCGCCGAAAGGCACATCGTGCGCACGGGCATGCCGAGCTCCGCCTGGATCCTGACGAATTTTTTACGCTCCGAGCCGTTCCATTCGAGCCTTGCGAGTTTTTCGTCCGTCTCGTCTACCGAAAACTCCAGCTGATCGAATCCCGCGGCCGACGCCAGTTCTAATTTCTGCCTCAGCGCTAAGCTGCCCGGCATCGCCTTTTCATATAATCCGAATTTTATTTTATCCATTATTTACCTGCCCGTAATACGCGTTTTTTCCGTGCTTTCGCAGAAAGTGGCGGTCAAGCAGTCTTTGCGGCATCTGTTCGTTCTGTCCGAGGGTCTCCGTAAGATACGCGAGCTTCGCCGTCTCCTCGAGCACCGCGGCGTTGAAGACGGCTTTGTCCGCGTTTTCGCCCCAACTGAAAACGCCGTGCGAGCGAACGAGGATCGACGGGACCGTCATCGGATCGAGCCCGAGCTCCTTTATTTTTCTCACTATGACGACGCCGGTGTTCTTCTCGTATTCGCCCGAGACCTCTTCGTCCGTCATCTCGTCCGTACACGGGACTTCGCCGTAGAAATAATCGGCGTGCGTCGTTCCGTACGCCTTTATC
>JAGDCE010000372.1 GCA_017958705.1 Clostridia bacterium | reverse complement strand
CCGAAAGCAACGGCGGACAGCCGACGGTCAAAAAACTCGTGAAATATCATTTAAGCGTAAGATACGGATACTTATCGTCAAAGATTATATCTATCTTGCGGTTTTCCTCTATGCTCTTGACGCTCGCGAGCACCATCGCGATGCTCTTTATGTTGTCCTTGCACTCCGTGCCGGCGGGTTTGCCGGTCTTCAGCGCGTTGAACATCTCTTCGAGCGCTCCGTCATGCTGATCGCGTACGACTTCGGGTCTCTTTATAACACCGCTCTGATAGGGGATGCCTTTGAAGATGCCGCCGCGTTCGGAGGTATATTCATAGTACGCGTCGCCTGCGCCGTCCCAGACTACCGTGCCGAGCTCGCAGCATACTCGCCATACGTTGTCCCACGATGTGTAGCAGCCTTCCGAGCCGTTGTAGCCTCTGAACGAATAGACGCAGCCGTTATCGAATTCGAACACCGCGTCGCCCGCGGCGTCGCCCGTATACATCGAGCCCTTCGGGTTGAAGCTGTGATAATGTACGGACGTCGGGGTGCCGTCTACGAGATATCTCGCAAGGTCGAAGCTGTGGATGTTGTTGTCCTGCAGCTGCGGATACTTGAACTGGTTCCTTATGCTCGCCATGTCCGCGCAGACGAATATCTCGCCGGCGAGGTATACGGGCGCTCCCATGATACCGGAGGTGACGAGCGCGCGGATCTTCTTGACCTGCTCGATATAACGGCGGTTCTGCATGACGATATAGCGTTTGCCCGTCTCGTCGACGGTGCGCAGCATATCGTTTACCTGATCGACCGTGAAGCCCATCGGCTTCTCGCCGAGCACGTTGTAACCGGCTCTCAGCGCCGTGGTGACGATATCGTGGTGGACGGTGACGTAGGTGAGGTCGATGATCAGGTTGCCCTGCTCCTTCGCGATGGCGTCTTCAAGGCTGTTGTATATCGGGCACTTGAAGTTGTAGCGCGCCTGATAGTTTTCCGCGCGCGCGGGGTTTTTCTCAACTATCGCGATTATCTCACAGTCGTCCCTTTTGGTGATGTGGTCGAGCCAGCGGTAAGCGATGTCGCCGCAGCCTGCAAAAATGATCCTGAATTTCATTGGTTTACTCCCTTCAACCGTTTAAATATATTTTTCCAGGACTCTGAGCATCGGTTCCGCTGTCGCGGCGTGACTGCCGCCCAGAGTTTTATTTCTGTACGCCCAGGATTCGAATTCGACGCTTGCGCAGCCTTCGTATCCGATTTCCTTCAAAGCATCAAAGAACGTTCTGAAATCGACGTTGCCTTCGTCAAGCAGCGGGAAAACGAATTTTCCGGGCTCGGCGACGCCGACGGCGTCCTTGACGTGCACGTGGAAGATCTTATCGCCCCAGCTCTTCACGAGGAAGCTCATGTCGGTATTTCCGTAAAGCACGTCGTGAGAGGGATCGAGGTTGACGCCGAGTACGGCGTTGTTATAGTAATTGTTCAGATATTTGTTTGTGTAGAAGTCGTGCGCGAGCATGCCCCAGACGTTTTCCACGGCGAGCTTCACGCCCTCTTTCTCAGCGACGGGGATGATCGTATCGAACGCGTCGAAAACCATGTTCCACGCATCTGTCATGCTTACCTGCTGACCGACCTTAATGGAATCGGGCATCCACGGCACCGGACCCGTGAACAGGTTCACGATCCTGACGCCCATGTCCGCCGCTTTCTTTACCTGCATGACGGTCGCGTCGACGCTGTCTTTTCTCTGAGCCGCGTCCAAAATAACGTAATCGTGCTGCGCGAGTATCTCGGATATGCCGATACCGTATTTGTCCGCCGCGGCTTTGAAATCCTTGCCGTCTCTGCCGTCGGCGAATATGATGTCGCCTATCAGCTCGACGCAGTCATATCCCGTATCCCTGATGAAGGACGCGAGTTTTTCCGGCTCCCAGCCGAGCATTTCGCCGTTTGCCAAAAAACCTTTTTTGATCATTTTTATATCCCCCTATAAAACTTTCCTCATGAAGATCTCGTCGACGTACGTGCCGTCTTCCATCTTTATGCCGTCCGGCATACGCCCGACCTCGACGAAGCCGCATTTTTCGTACAGGCCTTTTGCGCGGTAGTTGCCGTCGACGTACTGAAGCTCGAACTGCGTGCAGCCGATCGAGCGCGCTATTATCGAAAGCTCCGTTATGAGAGCCGTTCCGATACCGAGCCTGTAATAATCGCGCATGATCCCTATCGCGAGCTCCGCGCGGTGTCTGACCTTTTTCCTGTTCTTGACGGTCAGATTGCAGTTGCCGACGGCCTTGTCGCCGTCGAACACCGTGATCATGACGCACAGCCCGTCGTCTTTGAAGCGGTTTATGAACGCGCGCTCCGATTCTTCGGTATCATGGCATTCCTCCGGCGCGCGCAGAATGTACGGCGTTTCCGTCGCCATCTGCGTTATATACGCGATCAGCGCCGCCCAGTCGTCTTCGTCCGGGCTTCTCAGCGTGACCGTCCTGCCGTTTCTCAGCAGGATCTTTTTCTCTTTGAATATCATAAGTATAATCTGTATCTTTCCGTGGCTTTTTCAAATTCCGCGCACTTCTCTCTGCAGTCGGCGAGCAGCGCCGGCAGATCTGTCGTTTCAAGTATGCGGGAGGT
>JAGDCE010000371.1 GCA_017958705.1 Clostridia bacterium | reverse complement strand
GTCCCCAAAAGCGCCGAGGTACGAGGCGCACGGAACGTCCCGCAGTAGGGGTTCACCGCCGCGAACCGGAGAGCGGTGGGGGTTCCCGTAGGGATACCTGAAAACAAAAAGCACCGGGCGCTTTACCGCACCCGGTGTCATGTTCTTTGTACTGTTTTTCCGTTGTTTCTTCTCCGTCCGGTTTCTGCTGTAGTATGACGTCGGCTAAGATGCAGTTTGCCACCGCGTCGACTGCGCACTGCAGCGAAAGCTCCGCGCCCGCCTTGTCGCCGCACGCGGGATATGCTGCGGCGCCGCCGGACAGTATCGTGCCTATATATCCGACAGACCTGTCAAGCTCGGCGCAGAACAGACCGTAAACGTGCTCAGAATCCATGTTCTCTTCGAGCAGCGACAGAAGACGTCCGATCTGCGATATGGACAGCACGCGCTTCAGCACGCAGATCATGAAGATGCGGCAGATATGCTCTTTGCCGTATCTTTTCTTTTTCGGCGCGGGAACGACGCCGGCTTTGACGTAGTTGTTTATCATCGAAGCCGTTACGTTATCGGCGCCCGAGAAGATCCCGAAATATTTGCCGACGAGAGTCAGCACCTGATCCATATAAAGCTCGATCTCGGGCAAAGAAACCCAGCCCGGGCATCTGAACGAACGCAGCTCTTCCGTATCTATCATAATATCACCTCAACGTTGCTTTCTGACCGCATTATAACATAAACGGACACGTTTGTCAATAGTGAAAATTACATGACGTGTTGGAAAATCCGCGATATAATGGTAATCAAAACGAGATAGACGAATGCTGCGGCACGCCCTCATACGGCGAGGATCTCCGCCATATAATCCGCGGCGGCACGGCAAACGCAGATGAAATCCTCCGAATGCGCCTTAAGCTTGTTGTATCTGCCGCATTTCAGGTTAATAGTGATGAACGCTTTTCCTTTTTCCTCGTCGAATCCGACGTCGAAACCGTCCGTCAGCCGGCTGATGAAATACAGCTCTGCAGATTCACGCCCGAGTGTTCTGTAGAAGGCCCGGCGGCACGCGCCGAACAGGGATAAGTTGCCGCGCAGCTTTTTGCACGGATCGAATTCAAAGCGGACGGACATAGTATTGTCGTCGTATACAGCCGTAAGCGAACAGAACCCGTTTGACGAGAGCTGCAGACAAACCGGGAACAACAAAACCGACGCCGCCGCGCCGCCCGTCGTCATGACTACGACGTCGTCGCCTCTGATCTCGAATCTCTGCCGAACGGTGTCGCCGTATTTCAGCCTGCAGTAATAATTCAGCGCGTCGCCTAACATCGCCCGTGCGTCTACGGCGGAGGTGTTCTTTTTGCCTATCGCTGCGGCGAGACGCAGACACGCTTCGAATCTCATGCCCGCCGGCGAATCCTTTTCTCTTCCGTAAAATTCGGACAATACGGCCGCTTTCATTGAAAGATACTGGTCTGCGTCCGCGGACGGAGCGATAATGATAACGTATCCGGCGTCGATCCCGCTTTTTACCGGGCATACCGTGCAAAAGTATTCATCGCCGCCGCAAAACACGGTGTCTGTCATCGGGCAGGCGAGACCGTCGTATTCGTCGCGGTCGCAGAAGCTCAGCAGCTCGTCGATCGCGGCGCCCGCCCGCAGTCCGGGTATGAGGCTCTCCGCTTTTTTGTTGAAATAATCGACGGTAAGGCTGCCGTCGGTCACTATCGCGGGATATTGGTCAGATCTGTTCAGGTCTGACATGATCTCTGAAATCTCCATGTTGGCCTCCGCTTAAAAAAAGTCGTTAGGGACCACTTAAAACATGCCGCCGGATAACGGCGGCTTTTTTTTATTATTTGTAACGGTCAGCTCAATGTCTTTATTCCGAATACGGTGAAAGCCGTCGTCACCGCGGCGCAGACCGCAGCGGCGGCAAAGAAAACGGCGTAGTCGTACGAGTCCGCGAGCGCTCCGAAGATAACGGGACCGGCGGCCGCGCCGACGCAGCCGAAAATGTTTATCACCGTAGCGGCGCTTGCGGGAGAGGTCACGTTTCTCGCCTCAACAGGTACCTGAAAGCCTACCGTATGCGATACTCCGCGGACGATGAACAACAGTAATATAACGAGCGCCAGAGTGACCGAAAAGACCGCGGTGTATACGAACGACAGCAAAATACAGAGTACGCACGACACGGCTGAGAAAACGATCGTCGCCCGCCGGAATCCGTACTTTTTGCTGATCATCAGACATACTGTACAGCCGACGGCGCCTGTGACCGGAACGAACAGGGAGACAAACACGGACATTGCCGGCGTCAGACCGAAAACCTCGTTCAAAAGGTTCGGCACCCAGTTCGATACGGCGTAATATATCATATTCACGAGCAGACCGAGCATACCCGCGATGAAAAGAAATACAAAGACTTTTTTTCCGTGTTCCTTTTTGCTCTCGTTCTCCTCTCTTTTCTCTCTTTTCTGCCTCTCGCATTTCGACAGCGTGAAACAGAAAAACAGAGCCGATAATAAAAACAAAGCAGGAAACACGTAAAAGCCCATTCTCCAGTCCGCGATCCTGATAAACAGGGATGAGAATAAGTAGTCAAGCGTAAAGGACAGTGCGAACGCCGCGCCCATCGCTTTGTTCGCGGTCATTATCAGCTCGTCCGGCAGATATTCGCTTATCACCAGAAGGCAAGCCGGAAAAACGCCCGCAAGGATCGCGCCTTCGATGCCCATTATGATCCACGCCTGCCATATCTTCGTACAGAACGCTACGAGTACGAAAAGCGCGGCGCTGATCGGCGAGACGATGAGCACGTACTTTTTGACGTCTATCTTTCCGATTATTTTTACGAACAAAAGCTGACATACGGCGTAGCAAATGAACGAAAACGAAGTCGCTAAGCTCGCGTCGCTTTTTGATACGCCGAAAAAATCAACTATCTCGATTATCTCCGACGTGTATATGTTTTTCGCCGCCATATAAGCGGCGTATAAAAGAAACGTCGCTGCTGTAAGTAATTTATACTTTTTCGTCGTTTACCTCTTTTGCTGAAGCGTATAGTGGACGTCGTCCGCTTTTTCCTCGTCGGTGTATTTGCGCAGGGTGTTGATGACCTCGCCGTTGTTCCACTTTCTGTCCTCAACGTCCTCGGTGGTGCCCATAACGGTTATGTTCAGCTGTCTTCTGCGTGCGCGCACGTGGTCCCAGTCGACGAAATAGATATGTGCAAATTCACCGCCGTCAAGCACTCCGTCTTTTATCGTCATGCATTCGCTTCTGCCGAAGAAAACGGAGCGAAGATGACCGTCGGTGTTCATGCTCGTGAAGTCGCCGGGCTCATCAACGTGACGGCCGAACTGAAGATGTATCGGACCGGGGTGACGGTACTGATGCTCCTCGGCGAAATCGGGTATCATCTTACGCATTATATCGAGCAGATCGTGCTGCAGATATTCGATGTCGAAGCTGTCGATATCATGGCTGCATTCCTGTATCATGACGGAGCAGGTCGTGTGGTGAGACGCGATGGTCACGGTGCCGTTTTTGACGCCCGACGCGGCGACTATTTCGATGACTTCCTTCGATACGTCGTGGAAGGTCGGGATCCAGCCTCTCGACTGCAACTCCAGTTCTTTCTGATATACCTTGAATTCCATTGTTGTTTCCTCCGGTTTATTTGTTGAGCCGTTCGCCCACGGCGCCGCCGGGGTGGATAACGGCAAATTTTTCATTCTGAAACTCCGTTTCTTCGATCATCATCGTCTGCAGGACGTGAAAGATAACGCCGAGCGACGTCGTCGACGTCGTGCCCTGGCAGTTATATCTGTCCGTCTCGCGGTTAACGTACTGGACCAGCACGACGTCCGCGCCCTTCGCAAGCGGGGATTCCGTGTTTTCAGTGACGGTTATAATCTTAACGCCTTTTTTGCGGCAGATGTCCATGATCGGCAAAAGCTCCGCGGTCTTGCCGCCGCGCGAGGCGAACAGGCACACGTCGCCCTCCTGCAGGAAGCCGGTGCCGCCGTGCACCGCCTCGGCGGGCGAAATGAATTTTGCGGGCCGTTCTATACAGCACATCAGATGCGCGAAATGCCGGCACATTATGCCGGAGTGACCGCAGCCGGTCGCGCCGATGCGCGGCGCCTTGCAAAGCAGCGAGACGGCTTTGCCGAACGCTTCGGAGTCAAAGCGGCGTCCGAGCTCGGCTATGCATTCGCTCTCGATCTCAAAGGCGTTTTTTGCGGATTGCAGCGTTTCTTCTTTCATATTTACCTCGTTTTAGAGCGCATCACGGCAAACGCTTCTTTCTCGTCGGCGTAAAGACCCGTGCCGATACCGGCGAGCAGGCACGAACCTACGGCGCCCGCTGACTGTCCGTTGACGACTTTTATCTCTTTGCCGAGTACGGATGAGATTATGTCGGTGCAGATCTTTGAATTGGTTATACCGCCTATCGCGGTTATGCTGTTCGCGTAAAGCCCGCATTCCTCGAGATGCGCAAGGTTCTCTTTAAGCAAAAGAGCCGCGCTTTCGATTATCGCACGCGCGATATCGCGCCGGTCAAAGCCTTCCGCGCGCTCGAAATCGCCGTCCGTGAAATCGAATCTCAGCCCGCCGCAGCCGGGTCTTCCCTCGCCGGCGAGTCCGTCAAAGTATTTGTGCGGTACCTTGCCGAAGAAATGTTCGCGAAGCCCGTCGATCTTGTCGGAGACCGATTCGAGCGATTTCATCACGCACCACGGCGCGCCGTGAAGCGCGAAGCAGTCGACGAGACCGCCTGTCGACAGCGCAAGCTCGCGCGTCTGCACCGGAAACAGCTCTACCCACGAGGTACCGCACGAAAGGAGCAGCTGCCCAGGCTCGAGCACGCCGGCTCCGAGCGCGCCGGACGGATGGTCAAAGCTGCCGAGCACGACGGCGCAGTCCGGACCGAGCCCGAGTTTTTCGCCGGTCTCCGGCAGGATCGTGCCGAGCACGGCGCCTTTTTCGTATATCGGCGGAAGCATATCCTCGGTAAGACCGAATCTGTCAAGCATGAAGTCCGAGTAAACGCCCTTTTCCTGATCCATCAGATAGGACGGCGTGCCCATCGAGCGCGATATGCCCCATTTTCCGGTCATTATGTGGTTCAGGTATTCCGCGTGCATCGCAAGAAAAGCGGTCTTTTCAAGCAGTCCGGGATCGTGAATTTTGATCCTCGCGAGGATCGCGGCGGGCATGCCGTCGAAAAATCCCCAGCCGACGCGGCGGTAGAACGCATCCTGTTCTTCTTTTGTATAGACCGCGTCGAGATCCTGCTGAGGGACAGAGGTCTGCCAGCCGATGATCGGGGTCAGAGGCTTAAGATTTTTGTCAAGAAATACGGGATCTCCGCTCGCACAGCAGGAGCAGATCGCCGTTACCGGACCGTCAGCGCTCCCGGCAAGCTCGCGTATAACGGAAAAACAAACGTCGACGAAATGTCCGGGGTCGAGCAGTTTGTCTCTGCCTTTTATCTCGTACGTGAACGGAGCCGACGCGGTGCATACCACGTACCCGTCTTCACGCATCAGCGCCCCTTTGACTGCCGACGTTCCTATATCGAGTCCTATCAGATGCTTCATCCGTATATGCCTTTCAGTTTCGCTCCTTTTATTATACGCATAAAATCGGATTTGTCAATGCAGTATTTCAAAAATAATAAAATGAAGATAAAGAATTCTTCCGTCGCTGCCGTGCGGCTTTTAAGGATGCGTACAATGGAGTCGCTTCGCGACAAATTTGGGGGTTTCCCACCCCTCAAGGCGCTACGCGCCACCCCCAAACCCCCTGTTCCCCTCCCGGGGTTCCCCGCCGCTGTTCGCGGCGGGGAACCCCGGCTCCCTCAAGTCGCACATACGACTTGAGGGGACCGCGCGATCGTTCCGTAGGGGTCGGCGACCGCGCGCTGCTGACGCCGCATCAGATCGCCCTCTCAAAAAGCCCCAAATGAATATTTGGGGGGATGGC
>JAGDCE010000370.1 GCA_017958705.1 Clostridia bacterium | reverse complement strand
GGCGGGGAACCCCGGCACCGCCCCCAAACCCCCGCCTCCCCCCAACATCTGTTGGGGCTTTGCAAAACGGCGGGAGCAGAGGGGTTCCCCGTTGCGAACTGGAGAGCAACGGGGGTTCACGTAAGCCCCCGCCCTACGGAGAAGGCGGTAAGCGGGTCGTCGTGGGCGCCGACCTCTACAGACCGGCCGCGCGCCCCCTCAGAGATCTGATCTGAGGGAGGGGAAAGGGGGGTATGGGGGATTTGAGGGGTGGGCACTCCCCCGGTGCGCCGTAAGGCGCTCCGAATGTCGGCGTAATAGGGGTTCCCGCAGCCGACCCCCTGATCCTCAGCGGCTTCCGCAGCTGCCGCCGCAGGTCTCGCAGTTGTGCGAGCAGGCGGTCTCGCCGGTGAGCTGGTATGTTATCGACGAATAGACGCGCTGCATCAGATCGTCGAAGGCTGCTTTCGCCGCCTCGTATTCGACCATGACCGGGCGGGCCATGATCGTGTCGTACATCGCGGACAGCTGTTCGCGGCGCAGGGCGGCGACGTCTTCGTCGGCATCGCCGGTCGCCTCGTCGGCGGTCGCGCGGTTCAGGTATTCATTGTACTTTTCTATCATCGAGAGCAGCTCTTCGTCGAGCTCGTACGCCGCCGCGGCGGCGTCGAGGCGCTTTTTCTCGTTGGAATCGCAGATCATCGCGCCGAGTTCGGCGGCTTTTTCAAATATCGTCATTTTTATCTCCTTTTTCCGCCGTCTCGCCGCAGAGGACGAACGGCCTGGCTTCCGTTATTTTCACGTCGGCGTACTCACCTGCGGCGCATGTGCCGGTGAAGCACACGTTCTTGCCGCCGGCGGTGCGGCCGGACAGCGTCGACGGGTCGTTTTTGCTTTCGCCGTCGCAGAGGACGCGCACGGTCTTGCCGACGTATCCCCGGTTTATCTCGAATCCGATACCGTTCTGCAGCTGCAGCATGCGCTCGAACCGCTCGTGCTTGATCTGTTCCGGTATCTGGTCCTCGTATTCCGCCGCCGGCGTGTTTTTGCGGCGCGAATATATGAAAGAATACACCATGTCGTATCTTATATCGCGCAGGGCGCCGAGCGTCGCCTCAAAATCCTCCTCGGTCTCGCCCGGGAAGCCGACCATTATATCCGACGTCAGAGTCAGGTCCGGGATCTTTTCCCGCGCGTAGTCGATGAGCCGTTTATACGAGTCGAGCGTGTAGTGGCGGTTCATCCGCCGCAGGACCCCGTCTGAGCCCGACTGCAGCGGCAGATGCAGCTGCGGCGCGACCTTTTCGCACGACGCCATCGTGTCTATAAGCTTCCGCGTCGCGTCCTTCGGGTGGCTCGTCATGAATCTCAGCGTGAAGTCGCCGTCTATCGCGTTTATATCCGAGAGAAGCTCCGGGAACCCGTAGTCTTCGTACAGCCCTCTGCCGTACGAGTTCACGTTCTGGCCGAGCAGGGTGATGTCTTTCACGCCGTCGGCGACGAGCGCACGCGCTTCCTTCAATATATCCTCGCGGTATCTGCTGCGCTCGCGGCCTCTGACGTGCGGTACGACGCAGTAGGTGCAGAAATTGTTGCAGCCGTACATCACCGACAGCCACGCGCGGTAGCCGCATTCGCGCAGGACGGGGACGTCCTCGGCTATGTTGCCGTCGTCTCCCGTGTCGAGCAGGAAAAGACGTTTGCGGCGGCTCAGTCTTCTGTAAAGTATCTCCGGCAGCCGCCACAGATACGACGTGCCGAAAACGATGTCTACGTACGGGTATCTGTGCTTTATGTCGTCGAGCCGGTGCTCCTGCGATACCATGCAGCCGCAGACGCCGATTATCAGATCGGGATTTTTCTCTTTCAAATGCTTGTACTGACCGGTGACGGACAGCGCGCGCTTTTCCGCGTGCTCGCGCACGGCGCAGGTGTTGACGAGTATCACGTCGGCGTCGGCGTCGGTCTCCGTTTTTTCATATCCCATTGAGTACAGCATTCCGGCGAGGCGTTCGCTGTCCGCCTCGTTCTGCTGACAGCCGTACGTGACGACGCAGAACCTCAGCGCCCGGCCCTTTTCACTGCCGGCCGCGCTTACCGCCGTCTTAACTTTTTCCGCGTATTCGCGCTGCGCCTCAAGCTCTTTTTCGCTTATCCTCTGTATCATACGGCCCTCCGCCGGCTTTTAGTGTTACCTTACATTATAACACGCGCGCACGTGAAAATCAACCGAAAAGTGTTAATAAACGGGCAAACAAGCCCGGCGAATGACGAGTTCCGCTCGCGCGGTCCGTGATGAGTGCCTCCGGCACGCTGGCGGAATTCATCTCATCATTGCGGCCGAAGGACGCATCATCATTTTTGCCGCAAGGCAAAATCATCATTTGCCCGTCAGGGCAATCATCATTATGACGGCCGGTCCGTGAAAAAATACCGGCTGAACAAAGACCGTTATCTTCATTCAACCGGTATTTTAAAAATCACAGGGGATCAGTTGAGTTATATTACTTCGATATAACGTGCAAATCGACCTGCTGGTGCGGGACGGCGATGCCGTTCTTTGCGAACTCCGCGCAGATGTTCTCGGAGAGATTGAAGCGCGCGTTCCAGTAATCGGCGTTCTTGACCCACATACGTACGGTATACTCCATGGAGTCTCCCATGTTCGTCATGCGGACGAACGGAGCGGGATCGTCGAGGATGTATTCGTCGTTCTTCGCGTAGTCGAGTATGACCTGTTTCGCCTTCTCCATATCGGTGCCGTACGCGGTGTGGACCACCATATCCACGCGGCGCAGCTCCTCGGAGGAGTAGTTGATCACGGTCGACGTCGTCATCGTGCCGTTGGGCACTATCACGTGGCGGTTGTCTATCGTGAGGATCGTGGTGGCGAACAGACCGATCTCGAGGACCGTGCCGAGATTGCCGCCGATCTCAATGAAGTCGCCGACTCTGAACGGACGCAGCACGACGAGCATGATGCCGGAAGCCAGGTTGCCGAGCGTGCCCTGAAGCGCCAGAGCGATCGCCGCGCCGGCGGCGCCGAGGACCGCGATGACGGACGCCATCGGGATGCCGAGTATGCCGACCACGGTGACGATGAGGATCGCGTTGAGCAGGACCTTGATGAACGTGCGCAGGAATCCGCGTACGCCGGGATCGAGCTTATCCATCTTCTTGGAGTTGAGTACCTTTTTGGTGACGAGCTTGATTATGAAGTGGCCTATGATGAGGATAAGGATGCAGGCGATGAGTCTGCCCGCGATCGAAACGAGCTTTTCCGAAACGGAAGCCCATACGGCGCTCCAGTCCCAGGACGATCCTTCAACGGTCTTTGCCGCGGTATCGACTACCTGGTCCTCCACGGAGGCCTCGAGTGCGAATAATAAACCGTTCATTTCTTTCCCTTTCTCAATCAGCCCGCCGTTGGCCGGCGGGCTGATCGCAGTAAATCATTTAATTATTTCTTCTTCTTTTTGGCAACTATCGCGATGACTGCCGCTATCGCCGCTACGGCGACTACGCCGACGACTATCCATACCCACGCGGGTACGCCGCCCTTGGAGGGCGTGCTGCCGCCGTTGTCGGTGGTCACGTCTTTGCCGGGGTTGTCGGCCGTCGCCTCGCCGTTATCGGCCGCGGTGGTGTCGGGCTCGGTATCGGCAGACGTGGTGACCGGCTTCGGCTCGGTCTCGGGCTCTTCATAGATTTCCATCGAAAGCGTCTTGTAATAGAAGACCTCGCCTTCCTCACCTGCCTGGTTCGGGTCGATCCTGAAGCTTCTGACCTCGCCCATCCAGTTGGCGGAGTCGTCCATATCCTGGACTATTTCGCTCCATTCGCCGTTTGTCGCGTCAACGCCGTAGGTGACGTTGCAGAGCGCCATGCTCGGTACTTCCTTGGTGGTGAAGTAGAATTCACCGATGCAGTCGACGTCGGTCTTGTAGGTCAGACGGGCGACTGTGTAATCGTAACCGTCGAAGAACATGTTCTTCTTCATCGGGATGTTGACGTACGGGTCGCTGCCGGTGATTTCGACCTTCATGGCGTTTTCAGTCTCGTCAAAGGAGATCTTGCAGTCGTTGCCGGTGAGTGAGCCGACGTACTCGGGATCCGTGAAATCGCAGAGAACAAAGGATTTTGCGCCTTCCGGAATGAAGGGCTCTTCGGTGGCGGGCGTGGAGCCGGGGCCGTCCGCGGTCATTTCGGGACCTTCGGAGGCGGGTTTTTCACCGTTGAGGTAGTTGATGACGAAGCTCTGATATTCAAGTTCCGTCATGGACATGGAGAAGCCGACGTAAACGCCCTCGGCGAAATACGGCAGAGTATCCTTGAAGTCGAAGTCGACTTTGAAGCCGTCGACGTAGACGAACAGGGATCCGTCTTCTTCCTTGAGTTCATAGGTCATGTTGACGCCTTCGCCGTAGTATTCCTTATCGGTGCCCATGTCGCTGAACGCGGTGGTCGCGACGTTGCTGAAACCGGGGAACGTCCACCAGGCGAAGGAGCCGGGACGGGTCAGCGCGATGATGCC
>JAGDCE010000369.1 GCA_017958705.1 Clostridia bacterium | reverse complement strand
TTCTTTTTTATTCTGTCGGATCCACGGTGTTGCTGCCGTAGAGCCGCACGTGAAGCGCTTCGATATCGGAGATGTCAAGCATGCCGGATTCATACGCGTAGTGAAGTCCGTAATATGTTCTGTCTCCGGATATTACGGTGAAATCCTGGCCGTTGCCGTGAGTGAACACATATCCTGCGACTTTATCCTTCCAGATGTTATCGGTGAAGGATGTCCCGGTGCGAGATATCAGCGCGATGTATTTTCCGTTTGTTTCAAACGCGAAATCAACGGTATAATCTCCGTAATCGCCGGCTTCGCCTTGTTTGAAATAATCACGTATCGCGGCGAGCATCGGTACGGCAGCCGGATCCGGATCGTTAAATCCCATATGCTCGTTATACGCCTCATAAAGCCGTTTCGTTTCTTCGACAGAAATAAACGTTTCTTTTGAAATTTCTGTAAATATGCCGGTGTTGAAGTTTATATGGTACAAAACGGCGCCGTTTTTGTATTCGAACAGGTAACCACTGATCCTTGAGGACATCGATGCAAAATCCGGGGTGCTTTGATTCAGATACGAGAACAGCGCGACGTATCTGTCCGGTGAGAGACGCATACAGAAATCTATGAAAATATAGTTGTAATACGTGATCTTTGTCGAGATACCGTTCTCTGCGGCGATTCGGGCGTCCATAACTTCGTGTCCGTTCAGATACTCGTTGAAAGCGCGTTCGAGCAGTGAATTACCGTAAACGTAATGGTAACTATATTTGCCTGAGTAATCCGTGAACAACGCTTTTATTTCATCGTCGCTCAGCACGCCCCTGTCGTATGCGTTTTCGAGCCCGAGGTACATACCTTCTTTAGTTATGATTACGAATTCCGTGCCAGCGCCTGAGAATACGAACGGATATCCGGCAACAGTTTGCGTGCCTGTCGCTGCCACCTGAGAAGTGAAGCGGTCAAGTATCACGGCGCATTTATAAGTCGAGAAAGAGAATGAGTATAAGACGCCGTTTTCAGCAGGATATCTCTCTATGCATTTCAGCGCACTCTTTATCAGCAAATTGTTCGTCATCATGCCGTTTTCGTCAAATTCGATATCCGCAAGCAGTTTCATATTGTCGTCGTCGGGCTGTGTCGTATCCGGCTGCGACGGCTTAAAGCCTAAAAGATGGTTGTTGATCATATATACGTCGTCGTCGGTCAGTATGCCGGCCTCTGCCGCGTCTCTGAGATTATAATACAGCTTATCTCCCGCAAGCACCTTTATCTCCTGACTGCTGCCGTACTGTACTGATATCCCGTTTATAATATCAACTCTTTCATTATCCGTAAAAGCCATATCCGCTTTGTCGATCACGGCGAAATACTTTAGGTCATCGCCTTTTCCGCGCGTGATGCAGTTGCCTACATAATAATCTCCGTACATTCCGGACGGGACGTCCCAGAAAGAATTCGTACAGCCTTCATCGCCTATGGTCTCACGCGCGTTGTTTGAACTCATGAATTCGTCGAGCGCCGTTTTGATCGCTTTGTACTCATCTTCGTCTACGGTCCGGATTTCATCCGTGATTTCCGTGCCGGGCGATGCGACGACGGGGTCTTTAACGGAATGCCGCATGGCGATAAACCAGACTCCGCCGATGACTAAAACCGCGGCGGCGACAGAAGCGGCTGCTTTTACCGCATTTATTATTCTTATTCTTTTTTCTTTTATTTCCTTGACATTCAGGCGATCGCCTGCGCTTCTGATATACTTATCATCCGCGTTTCCTATTTCATAAAACAGATCGTCTTTTTTCATCTGTATCCCTCCGCTTCAAGATGTTCTTTTAGCTTTTTTCTCGTTCTTGAAAGCACGGTGCGAACGTATTCCTCGCTCAGGTCGAATTTTTCGGCTATCTGAGAAGATGAGCATGCGTAAAAATACCGGCAGAAGAAAATATCGCGGTCGCGTTTTGACAGCTTTTTATAAAACTTATCCAGGCACCGGCGCAGTTCGCCTTTGATGTAATCGTCCTCGGCGCTGCCGGACGGCGCGATGCATTCGTCGAGTTCATCGGTTATACTGACGATCTCGGCGCTTCGCTTGTTCGCGGTTTCTATTCTTAACCTGTCAACGGATGTGTTTCTAACCAGCCTGCATAAAAAGGATTTTAAGTCTCTTGGCTTTTCCGGCGGTACGCAGTTCCACAGTGATAACAGAGCGTCGTTGAAGCATTCTTCCGCGTCGTATCTGTTATGCAGTATCCGTTCCGAGACAGATAACATGTAATCGCCGTATTTGTTTTTCGTCTCCGTGATCGCGCGCTGATCGCGAAGGTTGAACAAAGCGATTATTTCCTTGTCTTTCATTCTGTTCCTCCCGAGTGCTTTCACCTATAAGGACGAAAAAAGAGGGTAAAACGCATCATTTTGAATCAAAATTATATGTACATATTTTATTACGCGGCTGTACTGTTGTCAAGTGCTATTAATTTTAATTTACAAAAATGCTCCGGCTTAATCTTTTTCGCCGAAGCGGTGGAATGCTATACGGAAAATACAAACCGAAAAAACTCCGGCGCGGCAATAATACCGCGCCGGGGCATAAAGTGGTTATTTTACTATTTTTACAGTCAAAGGACCGAGATGCTCGGGGATGAGATTATAGTCGTCTGTCCAGGCGCTGCCGCCGGTGACGAAGTGACCGGGACCGTAAGCACCGTGGAACAGGGGAACGAGATGAAGAGGTCCGAACGTATTTCTGCGCGTACCGACGAGCGTTATATCGATATCTTTACCCGCCCTGACTTCATCCGTGACATCCGCCTCATACGGTTCCCACGCAAGGACCTTTCCGCCGACGCGGACGGCGCCGCCTTCGTATTTGTCAGCTTTAAGGATGATCCTCTCGCCGTCTTTCGGCTGCCCGAATCTGTCATTCGGTACGGTGTACGTCACGCAGCCGGTATAAAACGGCATCGAGTAGTCGTACATATCGGAGAAGCCTATCTTATCGGGCAGGGAAGTGAGCGTTCTCTTGTGTCCGTCAAGCTTCACGCCGAAATTGCCGATCAGATAAAGCGATTCGTTATTCGTCGTCCGCATGAAAGCTACCTTTACGTTCACTATGTTCTCGCCGATCTTCAGCGCTGACTTTGGAACAGGCATCTTCTTAAGGCAGTTGTCGATATAAAAATCGTCGGGATCCGGGCAGGAACGAGCGACGTCGTT
>JAGDCE010000368.1 GCA_017958705.1 Clostridia bacterium | reverse complement strand
GGTCTTCATATCTTATACCCCTTTCCTTTGAGTATTTCCGCAAGCTTTCTGCGCGCCCGCATCAGGCGTGCGGATATCGTGTTGCCACCAAGCCCAGTCATTTTCGCGATAGTCGGTATGTCGTCCGCGTAGTAATAGCGGCGCATGAAAATGAAACGCGTGCCGTCCTCAAGCTCCGACAGACATCCGTTGAGGATTTCCGGAAGATCGCCCGTGTCCTCGTCCGTGCCGTCGACGACCTCGGCAAGCTCGTCGTCGATCGACACCGTGCGGTTCCTGCTGCGTTTTTCCGCCGTGTTATAGCGGTATCTCGTGAGCGAGATGCGGCGCACGGTCTCGCAAAGATACGCGAAAAGATTTGCCGGCCGCTCCGGCGGTATCTTGTTCCATACCGCGAGGTACGCGTCGTTTACGCATTCCTCGGCGTCCCGGCTGTCTCCGGTTATACCGAGCGATACGCGTTTCAGCTTTGCGCCGTACGATGCGTCAGCTTCGCGGACCGCGTCTTCGCTGCGCGCGAAAAACAGGCTTATTATGCTTTCATCGTTCATGTGTTATCTCCTTTCTCCTGCCTTCACCATATAAGTGGACAAAAGGCGGGCGAAAATGACGCGCGGACGAAAAATTGTTTGCCCCGTCTGCTTTTATTCTTCGGTGGCAACAATATAAAGGGGTGATTCTATGTATTTCAGGTCCGATATGGCGAAAGAAGTGCACGACAGGTTCATGAAACAGTATGCGAAGGAGCATAAAGGCGAGCCGGACGGAATCCTTTTCGACCGCAGGGCCCGCGGCGGATTCGAGGTGAGCCGCGTCACGGTGACGAACGAAAACGGCGCGGCATTGCTCGGGCGGCCCGTCGGCACTTACGTTACGGTGTCTACCGGCAAGCTGTGGCAGAGCAGTGAGGACGAGCTCGAGCGCGCGGCGGATCTTACGGCGGACGTTCTCGCGTCAGTCGGCGTCAGGGGCAAGGTGCTCGTCGTCGGGCTCGGCAACGACCGCGTGACCGCGGACGCCGTCGGTCCCTGCGCCGCCCGCCACGTCGTGGCGACGCATCATGTCGGGAACAGAGCGCCGCTCGGCGATGCCGCGGTCGTTATTCCCGGCGTGCTCGCCCAGACCGGCGTCGGAGCGGTTTCGCTTATCCGCGCCGCGGCCGATGAGGTGGAGCCGGACACGGTCGTCGTGATAGACGCGCTCGCCGCCGGAAGCGTCGGGACGCTCGGCGTTACCGTGCAGATCACGGACACCGGGATCAGGCCGGGCTCCGGCGTCGGGAACGACAGGGGCGAGCTTTCATCAGCCGTGCTCGGCGTGCCGACGGTCGCGATAGGCGTGCCCACCGTGGCGGACGCGGCGATCTTTCTGCCCGACGGCGCGCCGCAAAGCAGCATTGAGGCGCTGCGCGGTATGTACGTCTGCCCGAAAGACTGCGACGCGATAGTCGCCGCGCTCGGCCGCATGACGGGATACGCCGTCAACCGCGTCTGCCATCCGTCGCTGCCGTATCGCGAGATGGGTTATATATGAGGTCAAGGTCACATATACTGTACCGGAAAGGACGGTATAAAACAATGGACTTTGACGGATCGTTATCAAAAATGAGGGACGCGAACGGCAGAACGTACAGGGCGGCGGCGCGCGCGGCGTCGGCGCTGCGGGCGGTCGTTTTTGTCGCCGTGATATCCGCGATGCTCGCCGGAGGCGTGCTCACGGCGGCGGACGGAATAGTTACGCGGACCGAAGAGGTCCGGTCCTCCGCGCCTGCCGCCCGCCCCGCGGCGGCGGTGAAAAGCTGCCGCTCGTTTTCGCTGTCGCCCGAAGAGGACGCGCGTGATCTTGACGCGGAGCTTTTGCAGACGCTTTACGTATTCGACCGCAGATCGGTGCCCGACGGCATGGTCGGCATAATCCCGATATCGCTTTACCGCGAGCCGGAGGAGGGAAAGGTCTGGGTATCGGACGCCGGCGACAAAAAAATGATAGACGCGGACGAATACCTTGAACGGAGCCTGCCCGTCGGGGACGCGCGGTCGGACGGTTACACGGTGCTGATAATACATACCCACGGCACGGAGGCGTTTTCCGAGGAGGGGGCGCTGTACGCCGAGCCCGGAAGTTATCCGCGGTCCACGGATCCGG
Source organism: Clostridia bacterium (assembly GCA_017958705.1). Lineage (GTDB taxonomy): Bacteria > Bacillota > Clostridia > Oscillospirales > CAG-272 > UBA1248. The sequence goes on along the minus strand of JAGDCE010000368.1, from coordinate 3,371 downwards.
AGAAAAACGTAATCGCGATAGGCGAGATCTTCGCGGACGCGCTCAACGCCGCCGGCATAAAAACGCTGCACTGCCGCGAGCCTGTCGACGCGCGGTCGTACTCTAACGCGTATTCGAACGCCGCGGACATCATAAAAGAATATATAAAAGAATATCCCGGAATAAAATACCTGCTCGACATCCACAGGGATTCGGTCGACCTCACCGACGGCTCTAAAACGCGCATGGTGACCGCTTGCAACGGTCAGCCGACGGCGCAGGTGATGTTCGTCGTGGGAACTGACCGGCTCGTGTCCGCAAATAAGAACTGGCGCGATAATATGGCGCTCGCGGTCCGTCTGCAGACGGAGCTTGAGGCTGAATATCCCGGGCTGATGAGACCGATAAACGTGAAACAGGGCGCGTTCAACCAGTACTTTACGCCGCTGTCGCTTCTGATCGAGGTCGGCTGCGACGGGAACAGCATGACGGAGGCGAAACGCGCGGCGCGCATAGTCGCCGACAGGCTCGTGAAAACGATGACCGGAAGATAAAAAAATCAGAAAACCGGGGTCCCCCCCCGGTTTATCTTAACAGTGATAAAGCTTTTGCTTTGATTGCCGTCTTTCCCGGACTTGTCGCGCAGGCTTTCAGATGCGTCAGCGCATCCCCTACTCTTCCGTCGCCGTCGCAGATGCGGAAAAGCTGCCAGTGCGCGAACAGCGCCGCGTCTTCCTCCGCTTTCATGATGCCGGGGGCGCTGAGCACGCCGTTATAGTACGTCTCCGCGGTCTGCGTATCGCCCGTCGCCAGGGCTTTGGCGGTCCTCTCACAGATGTCCGCCATCGCGTATATCAGCGACGAGCCGGGCTTCAGATCCTTAGCCCCGGAAATCAACGCGTCACCTTCTTCAACGTCGCCGTTCTCGTAACACAACTCCGCCTCGGCGATCAGCGCTTTGGCGCGCGCGGACCTGCCGGGCAGCGCCTTCATCGCCTCGACCGTCTTTCTGGCGTTCTTCACGTCGCCCTTGAGCCTGTACGATACGAGGAGCAGCTCGAGCAGATCGTATCCCGGACGGCAGACCGCGTTCTTCGCCTCGGTCTTTTCATTGTATGACGCGATAAAGCTGTCCGGCTGAAGCTGTCTGCGGACGAGCCTGGTGCCCTCGGAAAACAGCTTTGCCTTGCCCTCCGCGTAGATCCCGAGCGGAACGCTGAGCGCGGCAAGCACGACGAATATGACGCCGATCGTCACGGGCGGTTTTATGCTCTGACCGTCGCGGCTGACGAAGTACGCGAATACGAACGCCCCGATCCCGAATAAAAGAAAGAACAAAAACGTTATGACCGTCCTTGCGACGGCTGAACGGCTTAGTATCATACGCCGCCCTCCGTCACTGACCGCCGAGCATCATGATCAGCCGCATGTAGATGCGCCCCGGATCCTCCGAGAACGCCATCGCCATCTTCTTCGCCTGATACTGCGTATCGAGCGTGAGAGCGATCTTCATCAGCTCCTCGTTTTCCTTTATAAGCGAGAGTTCGAGGAGCACGCGGCCGCCGTCAAGCTCCGTGGTCTTCACGACCTTTTTGACTTTGTCGTCGGTAAACGATACGAACTGGACCGCGGCGCGCAGACCTCTGTCGTGTATATATCCGACAAGGTCGCTTTTAAGCGTCTGTTCTATGAATTTCCCGTCCTCGGTCACGTAATACTGCCCGTTTTCGTCGCGCGCGACGAGACCGTCCGATTCAAGCGAATCGAACGCCTCTATGAAGTCCATGTTAGAGATGACGCCGTCGTACAGCGCTATGTCGTTGACGGACGAATAATCGAGCGGATAACCGACCTTCTGCATGATACAGAGGATGTAAAGCTTCACGTCGCCCTGATCTGTCAGCGGAATCAATGCCATTTGATGACCTGCCTTTGAGTTTTTTTATATTATACCATACAAAAAGACTTTTTTCAAGAAGTAAGGTGTCAAAACACTGAAAATTTATAAAAAACAGGTCATACGGACAAAAACATCATAAGAAGATGAAAAATATTTTTTAAAAACTATTGACAATTTTGAAAACGTGGATATAATGTAAATCAAGAAAAGCAATTGTATGCTTCTGCCGCGAACAACGGATCGGCCGATTCGGAAGGAGTTGCCCTTGGATATACTGCAGGAAGACGTCATGAGGACGAAATACGGAGATAACGAGGCTTTCAGGCGTCTGCTCGAAGCGTACGACCCGATGATTTCGTCGCTCGTAACCGAATTTTCCCGCTCTTGTCCCGGGTGTGACTTCAGCGAGGACGATCTCCGTCAGGAAGCGGCGATAGCGCTGTATTTTTCCGCGCTTTCCTATAAGGCGGAAAAAAACATTTCCTTCGGCCTATACGCAAAGATCTGTACCAAAAACAGGCTTACCTCTTACGTGAAAAAGAGCGTTGCAAAGTCCCTTTCGAGAATGATCTCCGACTGTATAGACGATTGCTTTGACTGCGAGACGGCGGCGGACGACGCGGAACAGCCGCTCAACCAACTGATATCAGCCGAAAACTGCGAGGCGTTGAAAAAGCGCATCAGATCCGGTCTGACGGATTATGAATACGAGGTTTTCATGCTTTACGCGGACGGGCTTGCTCCCGCGGAAATATCGGAACAGCTCGGCAAAGAGCCGAAATCCGTTTACAACACTCTGCAGAGAGTCCGTAAAAAACTGAAAAAACTGCTCTGTACCTGAGCCGTCTGAAAACGAAAGTCAAAAGCTTTGTAAAAGCGTGATTTTAAACATCAAAGAAAGGAACAGCAACCAATGTACGAGGACATCACACTGACCTGTAAGGACTGTGGCCAGCAGTTCATATTCTCCGTGCGCGACCAGGAGTTTTACGCGGAGAAGGGCTTCCAGAATCAGCCCCAGAGATGTAAGGCGTGCCGTGATAAGAGAAAGGCGGCGGCAGGTGAGGCGAAAGAGCTTTACACCGCTATCTGCTCCAAATGCGGCAAGGAAGCAAAGCTTCGCTTCCAGCCTACCGAAGGCAGACCCGTTTATTGCAGCGAATGCTTCGCTGAAATGAAAAATAACCGTCAGTAATCAGCACGGTATAAACCGGACCGAAAGCGACGCGGAGGGGGACGACAAGCACCGCCGGAAGGCGGCGCTTGTCGTGTTTTATTTTTTTCTTCAAAAACGCGGCTTTGCGGTGTGCTTCGTAAGGAAGTACACCGCAGCTAAATTCGCCTTGCGGCAAGCTAAATTGGGCTTCGCCCAGCTAAATTTGCTTCGCAAGCTAAATTCGGCTTTGCCGAGCTGAAAAAGGCGAATTTAATTTAGCTGTCCCTATGGGACAATTTAGCTATCGAACGCAGTGAGATAATTTAGCTGCGAGCG
>JAGDCE010000367.1 GCA_017958705.1 Clostridia bacterium | reverse complement strand
GCCCGCGGCGATAAGCGCGGCGCAAATTGCGATCAGCACGACGGATATGATTAAGAACGCTTTTGCGGCGTGCGCAGTCTTTTCCTCCATATACTATATACTCCTCTTGTATCACTCTTATGATTCCATTATACATAAAATCAGACGTTTGTCAATACATTCAAAATTAACTTTAACTTTACATACATACACGCCGACGTAATTTGCAGTTATTATTTGTATGATACGATTGACACAATCGTATAAGGGAGAATACATAATGTTAAGGATCTGCAACATAAGCAAAACGTACGTGACGGGAGATCTCGTCCAGAAAGCTCTGGACGGAGTGGATCTTCAACTGCGCGACAACGAGTTCGTCGCCGTGCTCGGGCCTTCCGGCTCCGGTAAGACGACGCTGCTCAATATAATCGGCGGACTCGACCGTTATGACTGCGGAGATCTTGTAATAAACGGCATATCGACGAAGAAATACAAGGACAGGGACTGGGATTCGTACCGCAATCACACAATCGGTTTCGTGTTTCAGAACTATAACCTGATCCCGCATCAGAGCGTGCTTTCCAACGTGGAACTCGCGCTCACCATCTCGGGCATTTCGAAGAAGGAGCGGAAAAAACGCGCGGCGCAGGCGCTTGTCGATGTCGGGCTCGGCGAGCATATCCACAAAAAGCCGAATCAGCTTTCCGGCGGTCAGATGCAGCGCGTCGCAATAGCCCGCGCACTTGTGAACAACCCGGAGATACTGCTTGCGGACGAGCCGACCGGCGCGCTTGATTCCGATACGAGCACGCAGGTAATGGAGCTTTTGAAGGCCGTGGCAAAGGATCATCTTGTCGTTATGGTCACGCATAACCCGGAGCTGGCGGAGAAATACGCCACGCGAACGATAAACCTGCGCGACGGAAAGATCGTCGGCGACTCCCGCCCTTACGAACCGGAGACAGATGAAAAAGAGCCTGAGCATAAGAACATGGGCAGAGCGTCCATGTCGCCGCTCACGGCGCTGTCGCTTTCGTTCAACAACCTGCTCACCAAAAAAGCGCGCACCGTGCTCACGGCGTTCGCCGGATCTATAGGTATTATAGGCATAGCTTTGATACTATCTTTGTCAAACGGCGTCAACACGTATATAACAGATATACAGAAAAGCACGATGACGTCGTATCCGATAACGATCGACGCGCAGACGATAGACCTGAGCGGCCTGATGTCCAACGCAAACAAGAGCAGCGACGGAGAGGCGGAACACGAGCTCGACGCCGTTTATTCAAACGGCAGGATGCTTCAGGCGGCGTCCGCGTTCACCTCGAGCATCACGACGAACAACCTGACGAAATTCAAAAAATACCTCGACGACGAAAACAGCCGGATCCATGAATTTGTCGGAGACAGCGGCATCGTATACACGTACGGACTCGATCTCGGGGTGTACACGTACGATCCGGACGGCGAGCTGATTAACACGAACGCGTCGGCGGCCGCCGCCGGCAGGGGTTCTCAGATACAGATGTCCGGCAGCAGTCTGATGCCGTCTACGTACGAGCAGCTTCTGCCGTCGCGTGACGGGCTCGTCAGCGATGCGATAAAGAAAAGCTACGACGTGCTTTCGGGAAAATGGCCTGAGAATTACGACGAAGCTGTTCTCGTGATAAACGACAACAATGAACTGACGTATCAGACGCTGTACCGTCTCGGCTTCATCGCCGGCTCTGAGTATACGGACCTGTTAACGAAGATCGGCAAGGGCGTCTCCGTCGAGGTGCCGGAGCACAGGTTCACGTATGAACAGATACTTGAAAAGGAACTATACGCTATAGTCGCCGCGGACCGTTTCAGAGACAACGGCGACGGGACGTTTACCGAAGTGAAAGACGACAGTGAGGCGTTCAAATCGCTGCTCGGCTCGGCGCTGAAGCTGAAGATCGTCGGCGTTGTAAAACCCGCTCCGGGCACGACCGGGATAAATCTCTCCATGACGGTCGGGTACACAAAATCGCTGACTGATCATCTGATCGCGTACACGGACGAAAGCCCTGTTGTTGCCGCGCAGAAAAAAGACCCCGCGATAAGCGTGCTTAGCGGTCTGAGTTTTGAACCGGCTGACGACGCACAGAAGATCGAGGACGCGAAAAAATACGTAAACGGACTCGGGATAAGCGAAAAAGCCCGCCTCTGCGGCGAGCTCGTAATGACCGGGATAATAGATCTGCAGTCGCTGCCCGGCTTCGGCGATATCCCGGAAGGGCTCGGAAGCATGGGCGCCATGACGATGGGCGAAACGGAGCTTGCCGCGCTGCTCGACGCGTTCATGATTGCACCGCCCGATCAGGCGCTGATCTCGATATACGACAAATACGTTTCTGCCGGATCTTACGACGATAACATGAAGGCGTTCGGCGTCGTGTCGGAAGACGCGCCGTCGTCGGTCAGCATATACGTCGATACGTTCGAGAACAAGGACCGCATCGCCGACTGCATAAAAGAATACAACAAGGACGCCGACACCGAGGACAAGATAACGTATACGGATTACGTCGGACTGCTGATGTCGTCGATCTCGACGATCATAAACATCATCTCGTACGTACTGATCGCGTTCGTCGCCGTGTCGCTCGTCGTGTCGTCGATCATGATCGGTATAATCACTTATATCTCCGTGCTCGAGCGCACTAAGGAGATCGGTATCCTGCGCGCGATCGGCGCTTCGAAGCGCAACATCTCGCAGGTGTTCAACGCGGAGACGTTCATCGTCGGTCTGCTCGCCGGTCTGATCGGCGTCGGTATAAGCGCGCTGCTGCTGATACCGGGCAACGCGCTGATCCATTACCTTGCGGAAAGTACGGACGTCAACGCGATACTGCCGCTCGGAGGCGCGATCATCCTTGTCGTGCTCAGCGTCATACTGACGCTTATCGGAGGTCTTATCCCGGCGCAGAAAGCGTCGCGCAAGGATCCGGTGCTCGCACTGAGAACGGAGTAAAAGATGAAGAAAACGATTATCAGGGTATCTGCTTTAATTTTCACCTTGATTCTGACAATCAGCGCTTCTTCCTGCGGCACAATAATAAATCCGTTCTCGTTAATTACCGGTACCGTTACGGAATCAACGGAGCCCGGATCGACGGAAGAGATAACGACGGAAGAGATAATTACCGAAGATATATCGGAGTATGAAAACAATCCGGATTATCTGACGTATAAAGCCTCAAACGAAAAACTGAATTCACTTGACGATATTCATTTTACCGGCACGACCACGCAAAAAATAACAATGAAGTATAAAGGTAAAACCGAAAAAACCGTGACGGAAACGATCATCCCGGTAAGCGTTGTGGGCCGTATAAGCGGAGACTGTAAGTGCTGTATGCAGTTAATGTCCCGTATTACGGCAAACGGTAAGGAGCAGACGACCGAAACGATCGTATGGGCGGACGGGGAAAAAATATACGTCAAGCCGGAATCGGCGGAGAAGTGCACCGTAACGGATAAGAATGATAAAAGCGTTGAGCTATATAATGAAATGACGTCGGTCGATAATCTGTTCTGGGATGAGCTTTCCGCGGATTATTTCGCTTATACGGAGGGCACCGTCGACAACGACGGCGGTATTACTATAAAAGCCGTGCCGTCGGATCACAGGATGAGTACGTCGGTCGCCGAGGTCGAGGAGGCGCTCAGATCGACATACGCCCTGATGGGTGCGACGGACATCAAGACCGGCGAAAAAAGCATGGAGATGGAATTTTTGATCGACAGCGAAGGATATCTTAGAACCAACGTTACTATTATAAAGATCGAAATGGAAATGACCCTCGATGGTTCCAAGGTCAAAGTATCATCGGAAACGACGACGGGTTTGTCCTGCCAGGGATGGTGGGAACCGGTATACGTGGAAATACCTGAAGAATAATAAACGGCGGCAGGAGTTATTTCCTGCCGCGTTTGTTATGTGAAAATCCGAATT
>JAGDCE010000366.1 GCA_017958705.1 Clostridia bacterium | reverse complement strand
TATTTATGAAAATATACGGCGGCCTTCAAAGAAGGTGCGGGAAATTCTTCACGGCGTAGCGCAAGATCGACAGATCGCGGCTGAACATGAATTTCTTTCCGTATTCGTCTGTCGTATCAAGCGCGTCCTGAAGGATCTGCATAGCCGTCTGCGGATTCATGAATCTGAGCTTGAAGCCGAGACGCTGCTCTGACGGCGAAAGCGCGGGTCTGAAACGCTCCTGAGTTGCGTACGCTATGAACGCCGCGGTCTTCTGACAATAGTTTTTACGGTTTTTATGTTCGGTCACCTCACCGATCTTGCATACGACGTTGCTTCCCCGCCCCGTCTCCTCGCGAAGTTCGCGCACGAGCGCCTCCGCTTCGGTCTCGCCTTTTTCAATGCCGCCGCCCGGCAGCTTGTAGCAGTCTATGCGGCTCATGTACATAAGCGCGACCCTGCCGCGCTCGTCGATGAAGACGGCTTTCGAGGCATAGCGGTTGACGACCGGCAGATACTCTGTCACGCAGTCGTAAAAATCCGAATCGGTTATAACTTTGTTAAGCATTTTTTCCTCCGGGGTATATATGAAGGTCCTTAATTTACTGCTTCTGTCCGTTTCGCTTGCGATGGACGCGTTTTCCGTTTCACTGTGCAAGGGGCTGAAGCTTAAACAAAATCTGATCAAAAACGCCATGATAGTCGCCGCGTTTTTCGGCGTCGCTCAGGCGCTCATGCCGCTTCTCGGCTGGCTGCTCAGCCGCGGCATCATAGTTTACGTACAGAAATTCGGCCCGTACATAGCGTTCGGCATACTCGCCGTGATAGGCGTAAAGATGATAATCGACGCCGTGCGCGGCGAAGAAGACAACGTGTCAGACAAACTCGATATAAAAGAGCTGATCCTGCTCGCCGTGGCGACGAGCATTGACGCGCTCGCCGTCGGCGTCACGTTTTCGATCGATCCGGAACAGATCAACGTTTTCATTTCCTTCGCCGTGATCGGCGCCGTTACGTTTGCGATCTGCGTCGCCGGCGTGCTGATCGGTCACAAATTCGGCGACAGATTCGGCAAGCCCGCGTCGATCATCGGCGGCTGCGTGCTGATACTGATCGGCGTCCGCATAATGCTTGAAGGAATGGGTATATTATGAAAGTCACTCACGTTTTATGGGATTTCAACGGGACTATACTCGACGACGTCGAACCGTGTATAAAAAGCATAAACGAACTGCTCATAGGTCACGGATTAAAACCGCTTGAAAGCGTCGCAGAATATCAGAGCGTTTTCGGTTTTCCGATAAAGGACTATTACGAACGGATCGGCTTCGATTTTACACGGTTCCCGTACGACGAACTCGCGATAGAATGGGTGGAACTCTACAACAGATATAACGTCCCGCTCAGACTGTGTCCGCGCGTAAAGGAAGCGCTCGACGCGGTGAAGGCGGCGGGTCTGCCGCAGCTCATACTTACGGCGTCATCGGTCGATATGGTGAACTCTCAGCTTGAAGGGCTCGGCATCGGGGATTATTTTGAGAAGATAATCGGCGTCGACAACATCCACGCGTACGGCAAGATAAGGATCGCGCGTGAATGGATGGAGGCGGAAAAACCGGGCCGCGCCGTACTGATCGGAGATTCAACGCACGATTCCGAGGTCGCCGCCGCGATCGGCGCCGACTGCGTCCTAGTCAGCTGCGGCCATATGTCGGCGCAAAAACTCGCGGCTTACCGTCCGGTCTACACTGACCCGTTCGACGCCGTAAAAAACATTTTGGAGTGAGATCATTTATCCCACTCCTTTTTGTTTTTAACGTCTTCATAAAGCGAAAGATACGAGGTGTATCTCGACTCCGGGATAACGCCATCGGCGACGGCCTGTCTTATAAGGCAGCCGTCTTCTTTCGTATGCGAGCATTTCGTATATTTGCACTTGCACAGATACGGCGAAAACTCCGGGAACATATACGGAAGCTCGTCTTTGCCGCAGAGATCGAACCGCTCGAAATCGAGCAGGCTGAACCCCGGCGTGTCCGCAACGTACGTTTCGTCTTCCACGCGGAAAAGCGTCACCGCCCTCGTCGTGTTTTTGCCGCGCTGCGTCCTCCGGCTGACGTCGCCGACTTCGCATCTGACGGGCATATCCGGGAACAGCGCGTTCATAAGCGTCGATTTGCCGACGCCGGAGGCGCCGCAGAAGGCGCTCAGCGTGCCGTGCCGGGACGACGCGAAAGTTTTAAGCTCGTCGATCCCTTCCCCGCTCTCCGCGGAGACTGTGAACGCCGGATAACCGCATCTGCGGTATACTGACGCCGTGTCCTCGGCAGTTTGCGGATCAAGCTCCGATTTCGTGACGACTATCACCGGCGATATGTCGTTTTTCTCGCATATCACCGTGATTTTGTCGGCAAACCCCGGCACCGGAGCCGGGGTCCTGCACGAAGTAACTATATAAAGGATATCGAGGTTTGCGAGCGGCGGACGTATCAACGAGTTTTTGCGCTCGCACACGGACGTGATGAAATAACCGTTTTCATCCTCGCGCAGGATCACCCTGTCGCCGGGCAGCGGTTTGATCCGCTCGTGGCGGAACGCGCCTTTTGCGGCGAGATTCTGCAGCGTCGTCACCTTGTCTCCGTCTTTTACGTCAACGGTGTATCTGCCGCCGACGCAGCACAGGATGCGGGCTTGCGTCCCGCTCGGATCAGCCATTTTCAGGCTGAGGCTCCGGCGGCTCGGTCTCGGGCTGAGGTTCGGTCTCCGGCTGAGGCTCGGTCTCGGGTTGAGGTTCCGTCTCGGGCTGAGGTTCCGTCTCGGGCTGAGGTTCCGTCTCGGGCTCGGTCTCCGTCTCGGGCTCGGTCTCCGGCTCCGTTTCCGGAGGTTCGGTCTCTGGCGGTCCGAGCGAGATCGTTATATCGACCTCGGTATTGACCGGCGCGTCGGAAAACGCGGTCACGCTCTGTGTGACGATCGTGCCCTCCGGCAGGTCTGATTCGACGAATTTGACGTTGCCGAGCACGAGTCCGCATTCAAGCAGCTTCTGACGGGCCGCCGTCGCCGCGAGTCCGCATATATTCGGCACTTTCTCGTACGCGACGTTTGCACCGCGCGAGACGTAAACTTTTATCTTCTGGCCGGCCACGACCTCGCTGCCGGCTGGCGGATCGGTGCGAATGACGTACTCGCCAGGTATGTTCTGATCCTCCACCCTCTCGGCGACGAGCTCGTATATGCCGGTGTAATCGGCGCGCACGCTCGAATAGCTTCTGTACGACAGATCGGGAAGGATGTCCGTCGTCGCGCCGGTATAGACGTATAATATGAGCTCGAGTTCGTTCGTGCGTTTTCTCACGTCGCCGCCTTCCGGCGTCTGCAGCACGATCTCGTTTATCTTCGATCCGTTGGCGCCGGGCTTCAGCACGACTTTTATGCCGAGCTGATTCAGCTCCTCGCGCAGCGTCTCGTTATAGATCGAGCCGACGTAGTTCTTTATCTTAATCTCGTTCTTGTCGACCGGGTTCATCTGGTCGGACAGATTTTTGAAAGCGATGAACGCAAGCACCGCGACGACTATGAGGACCGCCGACAGGACCGCGAGGATTATCGGCAAAACGAGCCCGCCGCGCTCGCGCACAGCCTTTTCTTTTTTCGGCTTTTTCTCTTTCGCCGGTTTGGCCTTGCTCTTCTTGCCGCTGCGCAGCGCCTCGGCTTCCGCGGCCGTCCTGAACTTGATGCCGGGATTCTTTTTCAGCGCCTGGATGTGCGCCAGCATCTGCTTCGCGGACTGATAACGCGCTTCGGGCGATTTTTCCATGGCCCGCATGATGATCTGATCGAGACCCTGAGGCATGTCCGGCTTCAGCTCGCGCGGATGGCGCGGCGTTTCGTTAACGTGCTTGTAAGCGACCGCGACCGGTGTGTCGCCGGTGAAAGGCAGCTCGCCGGACGACAGCTCGTACATCAGTACGCCGACGGAGTACAGGTCGGAGCGCTCGTCGATCGGTTCCTCGTTCGTCGCCTGCTCCGGCGAGATGTAGTTGACCGTTCCTATCGCCTTGTCGGTCACGGTGAATGTGTCAGTATCCGGCAGTTTGGCGATGCCGAAATCAGCGACCTTGATAAGGCCGTTTTTAAGCAGCATTATATTCTGCGGCTTGATGTCGCGGTGGATGACGCCCTTGCTGTGCGCGTGTTCGAGCGCGTGAAGGATCTGCTCCGTGATGTTAAGCGTCTCGCGCCAGCTCAGACAGCCGCCCTTATGCTTTAAAAACGCCTTCAGCGTGATGCCTTCTATATATTCCATGACGATATACTTCGTGTTTCCTTTGACGGACACATCATATATGTTGACGATATTCTCGTGCGAAAGCATGGCGACGGCTTTGGATTCGTTGATAAAGCGGCGGAGCGCTTCCGAATCCTCCGCTATGTCGTTTTTGAGCATTTTTATCGCGACCGTGCGGTTCATGAGTATGTCTTCAGCCTTGAAGACTATCGCCATGCCGCCGACGCCGATGACTTTTTCTATTCTATATCGCTTGTCGAAGACTCTTCCGATATATTTATCGAATGCATCCATTCAGTTACCTCTCTCAGTCGTTCTGTACAAGAATGACGGTTATGTTGTCCGGCCCGCCGGCTTCGTTCGCGGCGTCGATGAGCTCGTTGACTTTTTCTTCGGTGCTCGTGTCGGGATCCGTTATGACGTCGTATATGAACTGCTCCGATAAAGCGTTGCTCAGACCGTCGGAGCAAAGCAGGAGATTTTCGGGAACGTCTCCTGTCCTGTAAGTATCCGGCTCGACAGTTTCCTCCGTGCCGAGGCACTTGGTGATTATGTTTTTCTGCGGATGGGTGCGGGCCTCCTCTTTCGTGATGCGACCCATATCGATGAGGTATTGTACGTAAGAGTTGTCCTTGCTGATCTGTTTTAGCTCGCCCATGTCGGCGCGGTAGAGACGGCTGTCTCCGATATTCAGCGCGACGACCTCCTCCGGCAGGATGAACGCGGCGATGACCGTCGTCCCCATGCCTTCAAGCTCCGGCGACGCGCCCTGCCTGAATATCTCGCTGTTCGCCTCCTCCGCCGCACGGCAAAGGAGCCTTTCCGCGAACGTCCGCGTTATCAGCTCGCCCGAGTTCTGCGCGTCGAGCACCTCCGACGTAATGCGGCGGTCGAACGCGCGCAGCGCGGCCGTGCTGGCCTCTTCTCCGCCGTTTGCGCCGCCCATTCCGTCGAACACGGCGCACAGAGCGAGATCGTCACCGAATTCCCTTATCAGAAAACGGTCCTGATTGACGGGGCGTCTCACGCCCGTATCGCTTTTCCCGAAAATTATCATAATACATCCCGCGCTTTTACAGCGCAGACCTTTCTATTGCAGTTATGCAACAATGCATGTATCGTAACTTTTATTATAACGCATCAAAGCATATATAATATGAATTTTTGTTAAATTTTTGCTACTGCGGCATCTCGCCGATTCTGCGCTGTCTGAGCTGTCCGCACGAAGCGTCTATATCCGCGCCGAGCCTGCGTCTGACGGTCGCGTTGACGCCGAGTCTTTCGAGTTCCGAGACGAATTTCTCCGTCATTTTCTTGTCGCCGCGTCTGAAATCGCGTTCCTTTATCGGGTTGACCGGTATGAGGTTCACGTGTACAGCCATGCCCGGCAGATTGGATTTCAGCAGCGCCGCAAGCGTCTGCGCGTCCTTTTCCGAGTTGTTCTGTCCGTCGATCAGCGCGTATTCGAAGCTGATCCTTCTGCCGGTCTTCTCAAAGTATTCGCGGCATGCCGCCAAAAGAACGCTTATCGGATATCTGCGGTTTACCGGCATGATCGCGTTTCTCTGCTCGTCCGTCGGAGCGTGAAGCGACACCGAAAGCGTGACCGGAAGGCCCTCGTTCGCGAAGCGCCTTATGCCGTCCGCGAGGCCGCACGTTGAAAGCGATATCCTGCGGCATCCGATGTTCAGTCCCTGCTCGTTGTTTAGCAGTCTGATGAATCTTATCACGTTGTCGTAATTGTCGAACGGTTCACCCATGCCCATTATCACGACGTTGGTGACGCGCTCGCCGGTGTCTTCCTGCGCCGCGTAGATCTGCGACAGCATTTCCGACGCGGCGAGACTGCGGGACAGTCCCTGCAAGGTCGAGGCGCAGAAGCGGCAACCCATACGGCAGCCCGCCTGACTCGAAACGCAGACCGTGTTGCCGTAGTCGTGCCTCATAAAGACGCTTTCTATGTATTCACCGTCGTGACAGCGGAAAAGATACTTCACCGTTCCGTCCGAGGAAACGCGTTTTTCCTCCATCGTGACCGACGGGATGACGGCCGAGCCGGCGAGTTTTTCCTTCATCTTGTTCGGGATGTTCGACATCCGCTCGAGCGGCACGCCTCTGTGAAGCCAGTAAAAAAGCTGTTTCGCTCTGTATTTTTCCTCGCCCAGCTCAAGAACGAACGCCGTCAGTTCGTCCGGGTACATCGATAATATGTCGTTCAATTCTGTTTCCTTCTTATCAAAGCGGTATAAAATCCGTCGACTCCGTCCGTGTGCGGATAATAAGTCCTGTCGCAAATAAGCTCAATTTCCGGGTCGCCCGCAAGCAGCGCGTCGACGACGCCTCTGTTCTCCGCGGACACTATCGTACAGGTCGAATACACCATAAGCCCGCCCGGCTTCAGATACTTCGCGGACGAGGCGGCGATAGCTTTCTGCGTCGCGTTGAGCCTTTCCGTGTCGCCGAGATCCTTATATCTCATATCCGGTTTTTGACCGAGCACGCCGAGTCCCGTGCACGGAACGTCGCATATCACGCGGTCGCATTTGCCGATCAGTTCGGGCAAAGGCTCGCGCCCGTCGTGCGCCGCCGTCTTTATGATGTCGACGCCGAGGCCCGCCGCCGTTTTTTCAATCAGTTTGAGTTTGTTTTCGTGAAGATCGAACGCGTAAACGACGCCTTCGTTCTTCATCTGTATCGCCGCCGAGACGGTCTTTCCGCCCGGAGCGGCGCAGACGTCCGCGACGGTCATGCCGGGCCGCGCGTCAAGCAGCACAGTCGCCGCCTGACTCGCGCCGTTCTCGATGTAGCCGAGACCGCCGATCACGCCGAAAAGCTTTGCGGTATCGGTAAACGCCGTAAGTTTCAGCCCGAAATCGCTTTGCGGTATATGCTCGGCGCCGATGCCGTTTTCCGCGAGCTTCGCAGAAAGCTCCGCCGCGGTAGTTCTAAGCGTATTGACGCGGATCGTCGGCGGCTCGCTGTGAAGCATCGCGGAAAGCATTTTTTCCGCGCCGTCCTCTCCGAGCTCGTCAATATAAATCTGCGCGATCCTGCGGTCGACCGAGTATTTAAGCGACAGATAACCGGCGAGATCGTCGCCGCGCTTGAACTGCGGCGGACCGTTTTTTATGACGCGGCGCAGTACCGCGTTGACGAAGCCCGCCGCACTGTTTCGCTCGTATTTTTTCGCGAGCTCCGCGCCCTCGTAAACGGCCGAATGATCGGGCACGCGATCGAGGTACAGTATCTGATAGACCGATACGCGAAGGATGTTTTTCATCTCGGTCGTCATATCGGACATCTTTCTGTCGGACGCCGCCGCGATAACGTGATCGAGCGTTATCCGCCGCTCGAGTACGCCGTAGAACAGTTTTGTGTAAAGCGCCTTTTCAGCGCCTGACAGACCGAATTTTCTGATCGCCGCGTCGGCCTCGAGATTTCCGTATCTGCCCTCCCTTTCAAGCCGGCAGAGTGACAGTACCGCGAGCTGGCGCGCCGTATATCTTCCTTTTTCTTCCATGTTCTTTTGGATCAGATTATCCAGAGCGTATCTGTTTCACTGATTTGTCTGCCGCGGATATAGTCGGCTGACGACATTTTCTGCTTGCCTTCCGGGATCAGCTCTCTGATATTCAGCGCGCCTTCTCCGCACGCTACGATCAGATCGCCGCTTTTCGGATCGGCCTTGATGACCGTACCGGGCTCGCCCTCGCCTTCGCACACGACGGTCTTCGCTATGCGCAGTCCGCGCGCGCCTTTCGCTCCGTGCTGAACACAGCCGCAGACGAGCAGCGGATAAACGCCGCGTATCAGATCGTGCAGTTTTTTCGCCGGCTTTTGAAAATCGAGCGACAGCTCGCTTTTCTCTATCTTCGGGCTGTAAGTCGCCGCCTCGCCGTCCTGCGGCTCGTATTCCGCGGTACCGTCGAATATGCGCGGTACCGTTTCGTTAAGCAGCGCCGATCCGACTCTGCCCATCTCAAAAAACAGCTCGCCGCAGTTCATATCATCCGGTATCGGTATCACGGCTTTGGCGATCATATCGCCGGTATCGCACCCCGCGTCCATACGCATGATCGTGACGCCGGTCCGCGTCTCGCCGTTTATAATGCTGCGCTGTACCGGCGCCGCTCCGCGGTATGACGGCAGAAGCGAGCCGTGCACGTTGATGCAGCCGTATTCCGGGATATCGAGCAGACGCTGCGGGAAGATCTTTCCGTACGCCGCGACGACGATCATATCCGGGCTCATAGCCTCGATTCCGTCAAGCACTTCGGCGTCTCTCAGCGTGCGCGGCTGATACACGGGTATGCCGTGCACGAGCGCGTATTCCTTAACAGGCGACATCTGCACGCGGTTTCCTCTGCCTTTCGGCTTGTCTGTCTGCGTGAAGGCGGCCGTCACGTTAAACCCTTCGTTTATAAGCCCTTCGAGTATGCTTACCGCAAACTCGGGCGTACCGAAAAATACAATTTTCTTATCCATCGTCCCTCCGTTTTCAACGGATTCAGTTTTCCTCTATCTCGTCCGGCGACAGCATACTTACGCATTTATCGTAGAAAATGACGCCGTCGAGATGATCTATCTCGTGGCACAGAGCGCGCGCGAGCAGCCCTTCGCCGTTGACCGTGAAGGAATTGCCTTTTCTGTCGAGGGCGCGGACCGTGACCTTCGCCGGACGCTTTGTGATCCCCCACCTGCCGGGAACGGAAAGACAGCCTTCAACTTCTTCCTGCTCTCCGCTCATCTCGATTATCTCAGGGTTTATTAGATCGATAAGCTCGCCCGGTTCGCATTCTACTATGCAGACGCGGCGCAGAACGCCGACCTGCGGCGCGGCGAGACCGACGCCGTTCGCCTTGTGCAGAGTGGCTTTCATGTCGTCGAGCAGCCGTGTTATCCTCGGCGTGATCTTCTCGACCGGTCTGCAATGTCTGCGGAGCGTTTCATCTCCGTCTTTCAATATATTAAGGATCGCCATTTAGTCCTCCTACATCTGAGTTGGGTTTATATCCGCGGAGATGCTGACCTTCCGCGGGTATTTTTTCATGAAGCCTTTTATGACCCCGGATATGAGCCTGCGCTCGCGCTTTCCCATTCTGAGCTTGCACAGAAGCTGCATGCGGCAGACCCGGTTTATCCTGTATATTTGCATCTCGCACGGACCGTAAATGAACATTTTTACGTCCTTGTATTCTCCGGCGAGCCTGCCCTCCACGGCGCGGCGCAGTTCGTCCGCGGCGCGGCGGACGAGCGTTTCGTCGTCCGACTGCAGTGAGAACAGCAGTATGTCGCAGAACGGCGGGAACAGCAGCGACCGGCGCATTTTGATCTCGCCGTCAAAGAATCCGTCGTAATCCTGCGCTTTCGCGAGCGAGATTATCTCGTGATCGGGGTTGAACGTCTGTATCATCGCGACGCCGGGCTTGTCGCCGCGTCCCGCTCTGCCTATGACCTGCGTGAGCAGCGAGAAGGCGCGTTCCTGCGCGTGGTAGTCGTCGAGATACAGCGCGTTGTCGGTCATAACGACGCCGACGAGAGTGACGTCGGGAAAATCATGGCCTTTCGTGACCATCTGTGTCCCGAGCAGAATATCCGCGCCGTGACTGCGGAACTGCGAGAGTATCCTGCCGTAGGCGTCCTTCGTCGACGTAGTGTCGGCGTCCATCCGCAGTACTTTCGCAAAAGGCACGGCGGCGTCAAGCTGTTCGTCTATCTTCTGCGTGCCGTAACCGATCCTGCCTATATGTGCGGAACCGCATTTCGGGCACGCGTCGGGCTCGACGATCCTGTAACCGCAGTAATGGCACATGAGAATGCCCTTCTGCGAATTCTTCTGTTTATGATATGTAAGCGAAACGTCGCAGTTCGGGCACATGATGACCTCACCGCACATTTTGCAGCTCACGTAATTGCTGTAGCCGCGGCGGTTCAGGAAAAGTATGCTCTGCTCCCCGCGCCTGTACGTTTCGTTGAGCGCTTTGCAAAGTTCGGTACCGAGCGGATCGGTGATTCCCTCGGCGTATTCGGTCCGCAGATCCGCCGTCACGACGTGCGGCAGCTGCGCGTTTCCGTATCTGCCGGTCAGTCTGACCAGCCTGTATTTGCCCTCTTTCGCTTTATAAAAGCTTTCAACGGAAGGCGTGGCGGAGGCGAGGAGCATCAGCGCACCGCTGTGAGCGCAGCGGAAACGCGCGACGTCGCGCGCGTGGTAGCGCGGCGACGATTCCGATTTGTACGTCGTCTCCTGTTCCTCGTCCATGATGAACAGACCGAGCTTCGGCACCGGCGCGAAAGCCGCGGAGCGCGTGCCGATCACCATATCGACCTCGCCCGCTCTGATGCGACGCCACGCGTCGAAGCGCTCTCCCTCGGACAGCGCCGAGTGAAGGACCGCGATCCGCTCGCCGTAATACGAGCTGAAAACGGACAGCGACTGCGGAGTCAGCGCGATCTCCGGCACGAGCATGACGACCTGACGGCCGGACGCGATCACCGCGTCGCAAACCGTCTTCATGACGATCGTCTTGCCGGAGCCCGTCACCCCGTAAAGCAGCGCCGCCTCGGGTTTGCCGGTCTGTGAAAGCCTGATCAATTCGTCCGCCGCTTTTTGCTGCTCTTCCGTGAGCACCGCTTCCGCGGCGCGTTCGCCGACGCTGAAAGGCAGTCTGTAACTGCGCACTCGCTCTTCTTTTATCGCGCCTTTTTCGCACAGATTCTTGAGCTGCGCTGAGCTGACGCCGAGTTTTTCCGTAAGCTCGGCGCGCTGTGTCCTGCCGTTTTCTTTCAGATACGACACGGTCGCCGCCATCGTCCCGCTTCTTGTCGACACGTCCGAAACGTACGTATAATAACTGACGAATACGTCGTTTTTCGAGTCTTTGGCGAGGCTCCTGCGCGTCAGATAACCGCCGCGGCAAAGGTAGTTCACCGCTTCGGACACCTGCGCGCCGAGTTCTTTGACAAGCCTGCTGCGCGTGTTCATCCGCCCCGATGCTATCATGCCGTATACCGCCGTGACCTTGGCGTTGAGCGACGGAAGCGGCTTGTCGGTCGCCTCGTAGATCTCGTCGAGCGTGCCGAGGATCGACGTCGGAAAGACGGCGCGGACGGCGTCGCCGAAAGAACACAGCGTCGTCTCCTCGATAAAAGAGACGAGGCCGAGCATACCGGGGTCGAGCGAATAGAACCTCCCGTAAACGTGGTCGATGTTCTTATACGCGATACCGGATTCCGTATCCTCTTCGATGGCGGTGACGACGCCTATGCTCACACGGTTGCCCGCTCCGAACGGAACGCAGACGAAGGCGCCGACAAAGGCGTCGTCGCCTGCGATGTATCCGTAACCGTTGTCACAGTCGTACGGAAGCGAAAGCAGCTTTACGGTGGCTATCCTCATTATTTGGGTCTTGTTTCCTCAACTATCCCGTATTCTCCGTCGTAAAGCATCTTTATCGCGTTCTTGACGGCCTTTTCGTCACGAAGCTCGGGGTCGATCATGGAAGCGAGCGGTTTGTCCGTCTCCTTCGCCGTGATCTTTCTCTCCGCCTCTTCTCTCTGCTCAACGTACTCGTCTGTAACGATGTGCGCGCATTTGGAGGTGGCGATTACCAGCTCGTAGCGGTTGTACTTGTTGTCCTTGGTGAGTTCTTCGATTGAAGGTTTTATCATTGCTTTTTCTCCTTGTTCAGGTATTGAAGAATTTCGTCGGGAAATCCGGGTAGTTCCCGGTCCTGTATGATTGTGCTTCTGCTATTATCTCAAGCTGACGGACGCAGGCTTCGACGCCGTCGTCGTCGTTCAGCAGAAAATAATCGTATTTGTCGAAATGCAGGACCTCGGCGCGTGCGCGCGCGAGTCTTTTGCGGATCTTCTCCTCGGTCTCGGTGCCGCGGCCGCGCAGACGCGCTTCAAGACAGGAGAACGACGGCGGCAAAAGCATCACGAGCACCGCGTTTTTGTCTCTTTTTTTGACCTGCATCGCGCCGTCCACCTCGATCTCGAGGATGACGTTGACGCCGGATTCAATATAAGGTTCGAGCTGCGAGACGGG